>JAPKZM010000312.1 GCA_026393775.1 Candidatus Aminicenantota bacterium | reverse complement strand
AAACGGCCGGCCACGATCTCCACGGCCCGGCTGGTGCCGCCCGGGTTGTTGCGCACGTCGACGACCATGACCCTGGCCTTGGCGAACTCGGCCATCATGGCGTCGATGGTCTTGGTGATCGGCTCCAGGCCGTCCTTCAGGTCGCCGATGTACAGGTAGCCGACCCCTTCGGCCAGCCAGCCGCTGCTGAAGCTCCCGCCCAAGGCTTCCGTGAACTTGCCCTGCAAATATTTGGACTTCACCAGGTCCAGGGAAAATCCATCATTAATGAACAACCCATTGTTGCGGCCACCGCCGATGCGGCGGGTGCTGTCGGCCAGGCACAGGTGCGCGTCGTTCAGGTGCCCCATCATGCTCAGCAGGATGTCCCACAATTCCTGGTCCGTCGTCGCCGAAGTGACCTGAGGACGATACACTCTATACAGGGCATCCCAGTCGACATGCTTGAGCCTGAACTGTCCATAATTCCGGTCGATAGTTTTCCAAACATGCTCGAAATTCAGCACCGGGTCGCGGCTATCATTGCCTTCTCTCTGTATTTTGTTTCCAGCCGGCGCCGGCGGCGTCTGGGCGCGCAGCGGCCCGGGATTGACCGACACTAAGAACGACAATACGATAATGCCAACAGCGAATTTTTTCAGGTTCATGCGTAACCTCCAGAACGAATAAACGCAGAATGTTCCGAAAAAGTTCATGCCGGCCATAATCGTTCTTGCAAACGCAGAAGCATTCCCCTATACTTTCCCCATGAAAATAACTGGTTTTTTAGCCAGGGCACGCACGGAGGGTTTCATGAAAGGCAAAGGGAAGATTTTTCTGCTCATTCCGGTGCTGCTGGTGACGCTGGGCCAGTGCAAGAAGACGGACACCTCGGGCCCCCTCGGGACGGTGGTCTTCGTCGGCGCATCAATCACGGAGAATTGGGACTTCGACCATTACTTCGGCGACTACAACTTCCAGAAGGTGATCCACTACGACTGGGACAAAACCCAGGTCTGGGACGAGGTCGAGGGCTACGACCCCGACATCGTTGTGGTCAAGGAGTGCGGCGCCTATTTCTATACGGATGGGGGGACGCCGCTGGGCGAGTATGAGAGCAGCATCGTGAGCATGGTCGACCGCATCCGCAATATCAGCGCCGTCCCCGTTCTGTGCACAACCCTGCCGGTGGACGTGGGAGCCGGGGATTGCACCCAGGCGCAGCTCGACGACCTGCGTGCTTTCAACGATTGGCTGCGGGGCTATTGCGCTGACCAGGGCATCGTGCTTATAGATTACTACCAGGCGATCGCCGATGCCCAAGGGCAGTTGCCGGCAAGCTGCCATGACGGCGACGGGCTGCACCCCAACGGGGCCGGCTACGACATCATCAGCCCGATGGTCATCCCCAATCTGGAGTCGGCGCTGTAGCTGGATAAAAGGACTGTCCGCCGCTGCCGGCCGATCGTTCGGGCTATTACCAGATTTTTACCCTCTTCTCCAGCGGCCGCCACATGCGGTCTTTTTCCGTCACTTGGAAAGCTTCATAAAACGGGGTCAGGTCGGACAAGGGGCCGTTGACCCTGTATTTGGCGGGAGAATGGACATCGCTCTTTACCTGGTTGGCGATGCCCTCCGGCCGCTGGTTGATCATCCAGCCCAGGGCGTAGCCGAGGAAGAAGCGTTTCTCGGACCCGAGGCCGGCTATCTCTTTCTTTTCCCTGAACTGCCGGGTTTTCTTGAACGCTTCGTATCCCATGGTGATCCCGGCCAGGTCGGCGATGTTTTCCCCCTGCGTCATCTCGCCGTTGATATGCAGGTCGTCCACCGGGTTGTATTCGTTGAACTGCTCCACGATCATCCGCGTGCGGGCCAGGAACTTGGCGCTGTCCTCTGCCGTCCACCAGTTGTTGAGATTGCCCAGCTCGTCATATTTGCAGCCCTGGTCGTCGAAGCCGTGGATGATCTCGTGGCCGACGGTGGAGCCGCCGATGATCGCGTACAGGATGGCGTCGTCGGCCATGGTCTTTTCATAGCCCGGGACGATGATGTTCGACCCGGGGATTACGATCTCATTGTTGGACGGATTGTAATAGGCGTTGTACGTTTGCGGCGTCATCTCCCACTCGCTGCGATCGACCGGCTTGCCGAACTTGGCCAGGTTGTAGTCGGAATGCCAGGCGTTGGCATTCATGACGTTCCTGACGTAGGAAGTCCGGTCCACGGCCAGGGCACTGAGGTTCTTCCAATGGTCGGGATAGCCTATTTTCATGATCACCGTGCTCAGCTTCTCCAGGGCCTTCTCTTTGGTGGTTGAGCTCATCCAGTCAAGGGCTTTGATCCTCTCGGCGTATACGCTGCGTATCGCCTCGCCGATTTCGATCAGTTTTTCCTTTGTTCTCGGCGGCAGGTACTCGGCCACGTAGACCTGGCCGATCAGTTCGCCGAGGCTGTTCTCGGTCTGCTCCACCACCCGCTTCCAGCGCGGCTTGGGCTCGGGAACGCCCTCCATGGTGGCTCCATAGAACTGGAAAAACTCCCTGTATGTGTCATCGTCCATGAATTCGGCCAGGTTGTTGACCAGGTGGAACTTCAGGTAGTCCTTCCAGTCGTCCAACGCCACCCGGTCCATCCTGGCGTACAAACTTTGCAGGAACTCGGGCTGCCCGACCACGACCGCATCGACGGCCTTCAAACCCACGCTCTTGAAGAAGAGGGGCCAGTCGAATCCCGGAGCGACCTTGGCCAGCTCCGCCGTTGACAGCCGGTTGTAGTTCTTGAGCGGGTCGCGGGTGTCTTCCAGCTTGCGCGAAGCCTTGGCGATCATGGTTTCCATTTTCATTAGGCAGGCTGCCGCCCCTTGCGCCAGCTGTTCATCATAACCCAGGCGCCGGAACAGGCGCCCGGCGTAGGCGACAAACCCCTTCCTGATCAGCACGGCCCGCGGATCGCTGTCGAAGTAAAAACTGCGCTCGGGCAGGCTGAGCCCGCCCTGATTGATGAAGATCGCGTAGCGCGAGGAAAGCATGTCATCCTGGCCGACATAGAACCTGAACAACGGCGACCCGGCCACCCGCTGGATGTACGCCACAGCTGTCACTACCCCCTTCAGGTCGGTGATGGCATCGATCATGGACAGATCCTGAGCGAGGTCAATGACACCGTGAGCATTCAGGACAGTTTCATCCATGCCGGAATAGAAGAAGTCGCCGATCTTCTGCTTGTGGGTTCCCTTTTCAACCGTTTTCAGGGCCGCGGCCGATTCGCAGATGTTTTTTACCTGGCCATTAATCGTATCCTGGATGAGCTGCCAGAGCCCGTTGCTCCTTTCGCTTTTCGGAATCGGGTTCTCCTTGAACCACTTGCCGTTGGCGTAGAGGAAAAAATCATCGCCCGGCCTGATGCGGCGATCGATGTGGGAAGCCAGGGCATCGGGTTTTGCGTTATCTTTCCGGGCTGCGCAGGATGAAAACAGCAGTAAACTGAAAAAGACGATCGTAACCGTGACGGTCAATGGCCGGCACGGTTTACGATTTTGCCGGATATTGAGAAAATTTGTTTTTTCCATGGCGCGATTCTAACGGGAATGGCATGAAATTGCAATAGAATGTCCGGAAGACTCTAACCGATCCCGGCTAGCACCGCGGCGGCCGCGGCCGAAAGGATCAGGACAATGATGGTCGGGGCGGCCCAGCGCTCCCATTCGCGGGCATAGGCTTCATCACTAAGGGCGGGAGGAGAAAAAATAGAAAAATGGTACAGACTGAAAACCACCAGGCCGGCGTTGCCGGCCATGGCCAGCCAATCGAGCAGCACCCGCCAGGAAGGCAAACCGGAAAACTCCGGGCGCAGCGGCGCCAGCAAGAACCAGACCAGCCCGGCCACAGGCAATTGCGCCAGCAAGGCAAGCATTCGGACCCACAGGGGACCGATTTGCCGGAACAAGGCGGTAGCGGTGAGGATCAGCGCGACCAAAGCCAGGGCCGCCAGAATGGCAATAAACACCGAATAAGCGGCACTGGCCAGCGAGCCGCCGGAAGCGACCAGAAAAACAAACTGGGCGACAGTGCCGCCGATAAGCAGCAGCGCCCCGCCGAGGGTCAGGGGGAAGCGGGCCATGACCAGGAGGGACTGGGCGATCAGCCACAGGACCAGGAACGCGGTTCCAAAAAAGAACAGCAGCGGGGCCGGTAGGATAAGCGGCCAGCGGGTCGCGGGTACGGCAATGGCGTGAACGGCGGCCAGGGGCAGGATGGAGGCCTGCAGAAGCAGCCACAGCCACTTGACCATCCGATACAGGCGGTTATTATCGGTTATCATAGGGGAATGGTAGCATGAAGTAGAAAAAGAGAATAGGGCGGGAGGTTGACATGAAGGGAACGCAAATTTGCGTTCCCTACGGGAAAAGATCTTTGATATTGATTAATTGGCCAAAATATTATATTCTTCCAAAAACATCCATTAATGCGATGAAAAAAACCGTGAAAGGTGCCAAGAAAATACTATTTTTTATTGCCGCGAAAAATGTGGGATCGACCATAGTCGGGGTACTGGCAAGCCTTCCCGCCGCGGTTGGCGGTTTTGGCTGCGAGACGCTCGTTATTGACGACAATTCCGTTGATGGGACATTTGCCCGGGTGGTGAACTTTCGGTCGCTCCATCCAGAAATACGCTTGACCGTGTTATCCAATTCTAAAGCCCGGGGGTATGGCGGAACCCTGAAACTGGGTTTTCATTACGCGCTCAAAAACGATTTTGCCGCGGTCGTTCTTCTCCATGGCGATGGTCAGTTCACGCCGGAAGAGCTGGAAAAACTGATCCTTCCGGTCCTAAATGAAGAGGCCGACGCCGTGTTCGCCGGCCGGATTGCCAAGGGCCTCAAACCGACGGGCTACAGGGTCTATTCACTCAACGTCCTGAAACAGATCCCATATGCATTGAACACGGACGGCTTTCATTTCAACCAGGAGATCGCCATGCAATTTAAGTTGAAAGAAAGCAGGATTCGTGAAATTTCGATTCCCGCCCGCATGGAAGGCAAAGGTTGGCCGGTCAATGGCTTGCTATACTCCTGGAATGTCCTGAGATCGTCCCTGCGCGCAAGGCTTCATCAGCTGAATATATCCTATTACCGGCAGTTCGATATCGTCAAACCCGGGCACAGCTACCCGCCAAAATTCGATTTTCTTTCTTCGCATACCATGGCCATCAATGAAGTGAGAGCAGAGTCTCAAATTTTGGATATCGGCAGCGGGGCAGGGTATGTCGGCCACGAGCTCGAAAAGCGGGGTTGTCAGGTAACGGGCGTGGATATAGCGCTGGAAGCAGAAAGCCAATTGTTGCAGAAATACAGCAAAATAGACCTGAACTGCGATCCGCTTCCCTACCCGGCCGATTCTTTCGATTTCATACTCCTCCTGGATGTTCTGGAACACCTTGACCTGACGGCGCAAATCCATCTCCTGGAAGAGATCAGGACAGGAGCAAAATCAAAAAAACCGCTGCTGATCATCACCACGCCGAATATCGCTTTTCTTTTCATCAGGCTGGGATTGCTGGTGGGCAAGTTCAACTATGGCAAACGGGGAATCCTCGATATGCCCCATAAGCACCTCTTTACTTTTAAATCCGTCCGCCGTTTTCTCAAACAAGCAGGCTATAAAATTGAAAAAGTAAAAGGGATCCCGCCCCCCATTCCGCAGATCATCGGAAACAATATGATAAGCAGGTTCCTGCTGAGGGTGAATGCCGGATTGATCCGGCTCATTCCCGGCCTCTTCTCCTATCAGATTTTTGTAAAGGCAACCCCTCTTGCCACGGCAGACGAATTGCTCCGCCTGGCCGCTGAAAAAGCAAGGGAAAGGGAGTCGGGCATTAAAAAGTGATTATCACCGTACCTGGTGGAGCCAGGCGGAATCGAACCGCCATCTCAACCTTGCGAAGGTCGCGTTCTACCATTAAACCATGGCCCCGGCAGCGGCGCAAGACCTGCACTATACCATTAAAAAGCTGGTACTGTCAATCGGGGAAAAAGGTTATGGGTAATGGGTTATGGGCAATTGGCGCTGGGCAAAAATCATTTTTTTGAACTTTCCGGCAATTTTTGCAGTATAATGAGATAGACAAAATAGGAGGTCTCTAAGTGAAAAAAAATCAAAAAAACCGGCTGCCGGTAATTCTCTTGCTGGCGGCCGTAGCCATGATGCTTGCTGCGGCTCTGCCCCTCGCAGCCGATGAAGGCATGTGGACGCTGGACAATCCGCCGCTCAAGCAGTTGAAGGAAAAATACGGCTTTGAACCGACCCCGGCCTGGCTGGAGCATATCCGCCTCTCCTCGGTGCGCGACAACGACGGCGGTTCGGGCTCCTTCATCAGCCCCAACG
>JAPKZM010000123.1 GCA_026393775.1 Candidatus Aminicenantota bacterium | reverse complement strand
GTTTGATCGCCTTGTAGATTGCCTTGAAAAGATTCGGCTTATTGAAAGACTTTTCGAGTTTATTGTACTGACCACCGTAGTATGGGGCATATTGCTTGATGAATTCCTTGAAAAACGACAATTTGTATATGAACATCCCCGAATTCCAATAGAAATTCCCGCTTTTTAGGTATTTTTTCGCTGTTTTGAGGTCGGGCTTTTCCTTGAATTGTTTGATCTGGAAAAATCGGAGTTTGCCGTCTGCCGCGCTTTTATTTTCAGCGAAATGAATATAGCCATACCCCGTGTGCGGTTCACTGGGTTTGATGCCGGCCGTGATGACACAGCGATTGTCGGCGTGCTTAAGGGCCGATTCCAGCTGCCTGGCAAAGGTCTTTTCATCGGCGATATAGTGGTCGGCCGGTACCATCAGCAGGTTGGCGTCGGGATCTTTCCGCGCCAGGACGATGTTGGCCTGGATCAAGGCGGGTGCCGTGTTGCGCGGGGCCGGTTCGGCGATGAAATTGCGGCGCGGGAATTTGGGCAGGCAGGCGCGGACGGCCGGAAGGTATTTCTTGTCCGCGATCACATAGATATTCGCCGCGGGAATGAATTTGCGCAGACGACGGTAGGTCTGGGTGATCAGTGGCTGTTTGCCGACGACCGCGAGGAACTGCTTGGGCATGGCGGCGGTGCTCCAGGGCCAGAAGCGAGTTCCTTGGCCGCCGGCCATGATCAACGCATAGTGATTGTTTTGCATGCCGTAAAATTATCACATCTCCGGCCGCAAAACAAATACCATGCACGCGCCCTATTCTGTTTAGGATTGCCTGGCGGCTTGGCCTGTGGTACCCTTGAGACGGATTTTCAGGAGGCAGGATGGTAAAAAAGATAAGCGGGCCGACGACAATTGAAGCGGTGGGGAACAAGAAGAAAATCATCGAGGAATATTTTGGCTTGGTGAATTCGAAAGATTCCCAGGTCAGCATCGCCAAAATGATCAGCCCCTCGGGCTGGATCGAGCCGGGGCAGAAGCCCGAATTTGACGAATACTCGGTCGTCTTGAAAGGGACGCTGCAGGTGAAAACGCAGGACAAAGTGTATGATGTTCGCGCCGGGGAAGCGATCATGGTCTCCAAGGGGGAATGGGTGCGCTACAGCACGCTCTGGCCGGAAGGTGCCGAGTATGTGGCCGTTTGCCTCCCGGCTTTTTCCCCGGCGACCGTTCACCGGGACGAATAACCTCCGGCTAGTTGAAATGAGGACCGATTAAATCCAGCAGCGTCGGGTGGAGACAGCGGTTGGCGGCAAGGACCGAGCTGGTTTGCACGGGCAATTCCTTGCCGGAAAAATCGCTGGTAGTGCCGCCGGCTTCCTCGACGATCAGCTTGCCGGCCATGAAATCCCATGGGAGCAAATGGGATTCCCAAAAAAAATCGTAACGGCCGCAGGCGACATAGGCCAAGTCCAGTGCCGCCGAACCGCAACGGCGGAGATCCTGGCATTGCGGCAGCAGGATTTTAAAAACATCGGTATATGGAGTCAAAAGGTGGGGAGCCTTGAAGGGGAAACCGGTTGCGCCAAAGGCCGAACCCATCTGCTTGATAGCGCTAACGACGATCGGCGCGTCATTTAAAAAAGCGCCCTGGCCCGAAGCGGCGTGGAAGCATTCCCTGAGCAGGGGGTCGTATATTAAACCGAAAATAACCTGTTCGTTTTTCATCAAAGCCAGGGCCACGGCGAAATGTGGAATCCCCTGGATGAAATTGGTCGTCCCGTCCAGTGGGTCGACGACCCAGAGATATTCTCCTTTTTGCGTGGACAAGCCGCCTTCCTCTGCCAGAACTTGGTGGTCGGGGAAATTACTGGCAATGACCTTGGTGATGATCCCTTCCGCTTCCCTGTCGACACGGGTGACAAAGTCGTTTTTCCCTTTGGATTGGATATCGATATTTTGCAGGTTTTGAAAATTGCGCTTGATCAGGTCTCCGGCTTCATGGGCAGCCCGCCATGCGATTTTAAATATTGGCTCCAATAGTTCTCCATTACTTACGCAGTGTTAAAGTAACAGATTATCGGCATAAGTTCAATTTGCAAAGCCGGTTCAATGTTATATAATGCGGATATGCCCAGGAAAATAGCCATCGTGGTGCAGCGCTACGGATTGGAGATCAGCGGCGGCGCCGAATACCACGCCCGCCTGATCGCCGAAAAACTGGCGCGCCATTTCGCGGTCGAGGTTTTCACGACCACGGCCTATGATTACATCACCTGGGATCATTTTTATGAAAAGCAACGGGAAACACTGAACGGGGTTCTGCTAAATCGTTTCCGGGTGGCTAAGCCCCGCGATCCGCAGGCGTTTGGCCGGATACAGCATCTTGTTTTTCATGAGGAGCATTCGGCGGCCGACGAATTGCGCTGGCTGGAAGAGGAAGGACCCCTGGTCCCCGGATTAATTCAAGAGCTGGAGCGGCGTGAAGGCGAGTTCGCCTATTTCATTTTTTTTTCGTACCGCTATTACCATTCCTATTGGGGGGTAAAGCGGCTGGCGCGCAAGGCCATATTGGTACCGACGGCTGAACATGACCAAGTGGTTTATCTGAATTTGTTCAAAGATTTTTTCAGCCTGCCGGCGGCTATCGTTTACAATTCCCCGGAAGAAAAAGAATTGCTCAATCGTGTCAGCGGCAATTCCAGCGTGTACGGCGACGTGGTCGGCGTCGGCTCCGAAATTCCCGCGCGCTTCGATCCCGATGGCGTCCGCCGGGAACTTGGCATCAGCGGCAAATATGCTGTTTATATCGGCCGCCTGGATGAAAACAAAGGCGTCCCCGAACTGCTGCGCTTCTACCTCCGGCTGCTCGACGAAGAAAAAAACGTCCTGGACCTGCTTTTGGTCGGCAAAGCTCTGATCGCCGTTCCCGAGCATCCCCGCATCCGCCATCTCGGCTTCCGCAACGACCAGGAAAAATTTGACTTGCTGAAGGGGTGCGAATTTTTGATCATCCCCTCGCAGTTCGAATCGCTGTCCATGGTGACCCTGGAGGCTTGGGCCGTCGGCAAGCCGGTCCTGGCCAACGGCCGGACCGAGGTGCTGCGCGGGCAGTGCCGGCGCAGCAACGCCGGGCTGTGGTACGGCAATTACGATGAATTCAAGGAGGCTTTCCTGATCTTGCAGGAAGATGGCGAATTGGGCGAACGGCTGGGCGCGAACGGGGAAAAATTCTTCCAGGCGAATTATTCCTGGCCGGTCATTGAGGCCAAATACCTGGAGATCATTGCCGCTCTCGACAAACGGAAATAAGGCGATCGCCGGCTGGCCCGGTTAAGGGAGAAGCTGGTATTTTTTAATTTTTGCCAGCAGGTTGACCCGGGATATTCCCAGTATTTTCGCCGCCTGGCTCTTGTTGCCCTTGGTGTGTAAAAGGATCTTTTTGATCTGGTCTTTTTCTGTTTCACTCAGGGTCAGCATAAGCTGGCCCCCGATGGTGGCTTCCTGGACGCCTGGATTTTCCAGGAAATAATGGGGAAGGGACTTCTTATGCAGTTCGGGCCCAGTCTCGATGATAATGGCGCTGTTGATGATATTCATTAGTTCGCGGACATTCCCCGGGTAATCGTACTGGTTGAGCAAGCGCATGGCCGGCTCCGATATTTTCTGGATGCTTTTCTGATTCTGTTCGCAGAATTTCTTCAGGAAATGCTGGCAGAGGAGAGGAATGTCCCCCTTGCGCTCGCGCAGCGGCGGCAGATAGACCGAGCTCATGTTCAGGCGATAGAACAGGTCCTTGCGGAAATTGCCCTTCTTCATTTCGCTCAACAGGTCCTTGTTGGTGGCGGCGATGATGCGCACATCGACCTTCTGGTTCTTAGTGGATCCCAGGCGGAAGAATTCCCCCTCCTGGAGGACGCGCAGCAGTTTCACCTGGATGGGCAGCGCCAGCTCGCCGATCTCGTCGAGAAACAGGGTGCCCTTGTCCGCCTCTTCCAGGAATCCTTTCTTGGCGGAGCTGGCCCCGGTAAAGGCGCCCTTGTTATGGCCGAAAAATTCCGAGGCGAACAGCTCGTTGGCGAAGATTCCCGCGTTCACAGCGACGAAGTTCTCGTCGCGGCGCTTGCTGATGCGGTGGATAGCCTTGGCGATCAGCTCCTTGCCGGTGCCGCTCTCGCCCCAGATCAGAATGCTGTT
>JAPKZM010000279.1 GCA_026393775.1 Candidatus Aminicenantota bacterium | reverse complement strand
GCCGCCTCTCCCTCTCCCGAGTCCGCCTTCTTCGAGCAGTCGGCGAACAAAATCAGGGCGACCGCGGCCAGGGAGAGCATGATTCGCCCGCGAGGGGAATATCGTCGCTGGGGAGTGTCTTTCACGGCAATAATTTTAATGGCTCAGCACACAACAGTGTGGGCGCCAATGTCCGCCGGTGATATATCCCGTAGGTGCGGACCTAAAAACGGCTGTCCCGGAGTGTCAAGCGAAAGCTTGACCGCATTGGTGAAGCTTTCGCTTCACACTCCTCATTCTAACATAAGTTATTTTAGTCAAAATATGGCTGAAAAACCAATGGTTTTCATGCATAATTCGACCATGAACCTGCTTGCCATCTCCGGCACCTACCGCAAGGGAGGGACGATCGACCGCCTGATCGACCACGCGATCGAGGGCGCCCGGGCCGCCGACCCCCGGATCGAGGTCGAAAGGGTGCAACTGATCGACCAACGCATTGAATACTGCCGGAACTGCATGGCCTGCAAGAAGGACGACCCGGCCAAGCCCTACGCCCGCTGCGTCATCGACGACGACATGCAATCCATCTATCCCCTGATCGAACGCGCCGATGCTTACATCTTCGGCACCCCGGTCAACATGGCCCACGAGACGGCGGTGATGAAAACCTTTCTCGAGCGCGTCTGCTGGGTCTTTTCCCGTCCCAGCCCGCGTTGGCGGCCCCTGAAGGGATGCCCGGAACCCCGCTCGTCCAGGAAGAAGAAGGCCGGCATCATCGTGAGCTCGGGGCTGGTTCCGCCCCTGCTGCGGATATTTTGCGACGAGGCGACCTCGCTCCTCAAGAGCACGTGCGGCTGCGTTTTAAACGCCAAAGTGGTGGGAAGCTTCTATGCCGGCGCCGTCCACGCCCGGGGGGTGGAACCCTACCTGGAGAAAGCCTTCAACCTCGGCCGGGCCCTGGTGGACTGATTTATAGAAAATACTATTCGCAAGCTTTAATGTGGGAGCGGCGTCCTCGCCGCGATTTCATTGTCGCTCGGAAACGCCGTTCTGCGGACCAGAAATGATCCGAGCCTATCAGCTCGACTCTTCTTTTCTCCCCCCGATATGTGGATGTCTTTTGACATTGACTTGGACGGAAGACGCCGTATATTGTGTCCAAACTTAAAATATTTCCGCAGGAAATATTTTAATGGGGATGTAGCTCAGCTGGGAGAGCACTTGAATGGCATTCAAGGGGTCAGGGGTTCGAATCCCCTCATCTCCACTTATTTGTATCTCATTGCGGTACAATAAGATATGATAACGTATCTATCCGGTGTAGCAAAAACGTAGCAGAAACGGGTTCGAATAGTTCATCTCTCAAACGGCTTTTCCCGAGAGTATCGAAGGATCGCTTCTAGTTCCCGCACGGCCCAGGCTGGCTACAGCTGGGGTTGTGCGGGATTTTTTATAGGTGAAGAAGGCCGGGGAAGTTTGTAAAAGTTACTTGACACTATAATGCGTTATAGGGGACATTATCCCCCATAGCGCCATGAAACGTCAAGCGACAAACGATTTCTTCGCTACTCATCCGGTATTTTCCCTGGATGAAGCCTCCTCGATGCTTTCTCCACCCGGCGGTAAATCCGGGACAATCGAACGGCTGAAATACCACCTCCAGACCGGACGGCTCAAGCTGGTCACCCGCGAGATCTACGCGGTGGTCCCACCCGGCATATCGATCGAGCGTTTCCATCCCGATCCCTTCCTGGTCGCCGCAGCCATACGACCTGATGGGGTATTTTCCTGCCATAGCGCGATGGAATTGCTCGGCGCGGCCCATTCCACCTGGAACCGATATACCCTTTACGTCGATACGCCCCGCAGGCCGCTTGTTTCCGGCAGCACGACAATCCAGTTTATCAAGCACCCTCCGGCTCTGGGGCCGAAGCACGGCCGTCCTTTCGG
>JAPKZM010000324.1 GCA_026393775.1 Candidatus Aminicenantota bacterium | reverse complement strand
GCTTCATGAAGCCGATGGCGCGGCTGACCGGCGTTTTCGGATTCTGCACCAGGGCCATGACGATAGAGTAGTTTTTCGTCCAGTCGCGGTTGTTGGCGATTTTGGCGACGATTTCCCCCGACAGGCTCAAATTGCGGGTATGGATCAATACCTCGTCATCGGCCATCTTCGGGCTTTCGATCACGGCCATTTGCACCATGCGGTTGGCGTCCTTGATCAGGATCAGCCGCTCCGTCTTGTTCCCGGTCAGGGCCAGGTGAATGCGCTGCGCGATCGACATGTGGTTGATCCGCTGCAGTGAAGTCATCATCTGCTGCTTAATGGTGACCGGGCTTAGGCTTCCGTCCTCGCTTTGTTCCTGGGCGATGATCGTGTCCAATTCATTTAGGACATCCTTTTCCGGGATGGCTTCCACGGCCAGGTTTTGGAAGTAGAATTCCCGCAATTCATTGATCTTGCCGCGGATGAATGGCCCGCAGGCCGGATTCATTTCCATCTTTTCCATTATCTCCGGATAAGCGATCAAGCGGACCTGGTTGTCCAGCAGAACCTCGAGCGTGGACTCCTTGCCTTGGGCGGCGATGCGCAGCAAAAAATCGGTCGGAAAGTATTGGTTTTGGATGATCAGGGCCAAGGTATTGAAGTGTCCGGCCTGAAAGGCTTCATCTAAAATGAATCCGGCGACCTGGAATTGAGCGTCTTTTTTTTGCACGTAATTTTCCTTGACTGACTGGAGGACGCCGCTCAGCCTGGCCAGCGCCCGGTCATGAAATGCGGGCTTGGGCAAGACGAAAACCAGGCTTTCCAGGTATTCTTCGTCGGTAAAAGCCAATTTTTTATCCAGGAGAAACTCCAGGAGCTCATCGTTGGCCGCACCCGCCGCGATTTGCACTACCAGCGGATTCTTGGAAATAATGGGATTCATCATAACGTGATTTCCTGCACCTTGTCGGGGCTTAAAAGCAATTTCACTCCGTTGCGGGGTTGGCTTGCCGGGGTCCATCCCCGGCCGTTGATCTTCAGCCGGACGGCCGCGGGATTGCCCATCACCAGAGCCAATTGGTAACCTTGGGCAAAAAGGCTATCACCCCGGGCGAATATTTTTTCCACCTTTTTCTCGTTCCCGCGCCATAACTGCAGCCAGCAGGAGGCCGCAAAGGTCATGCGGATTGAAACAGGCGCCCAATTCAGGCAAAAATCCCTTTCGCCGCTGAGCAGCGTCGCGGAAAAAGCAGGAAATTCGAAACGCTCGGAACGGTTGGGCAGCGGAAGGGAACCGCCGAAAAGCCAAAAAACAAAAGCGCCTGTTAAAATCAGCAGCAGGATGATCAGAAATGTTTTTCGCTTTTTAAACTTGACGTATTCCAGCTTGTTTAGAAATTGGTCTGGCGGCGGCGTGCCTTTTCTATCCAGCACGGCCTTTAAATAGTCAAAGTGGGCGTTGAAAAAAGCCGCCTCATCGGCGCCACAGGCATGCAAATAATTCTTGATATAGTAACGGATGTAAAAAATGCCTGAGAACACGTCAAAATCTTCGTTTTCCAAGGCCTGCAGGTAGCGCGTGCCAATGCGGGTTTCATTGGCGATGTCGGCCAGGGAAATGCCGCGCATTTCTCGCTCTTTTTTGAGCGCCAGGCCGAGAATTTTTTCCATAAGCTATTGGTAACATAAGGCGGGGAGCAAGTCAATATTCGAAATGGGTTATAGGTAATGCGTGATCAGATGGTTGATCCCCTACGGGGATATTCCCCATAGATGATTTTCCAACTTACCGAAATTGGAAAATCATATGGGGAATACGGAGAGGGTGGGATTCGAACCCACGGTCCCGGTTTACCCGGGACAACTGCTTAGCAGGCAGCCCTGTTCGACCACTCCAGCACCTCTCCATATCTGCCGAGGAGGGGACTCGAACCCCTACAGGCATAAGCCCACAAGCACCTCAAGCTTGCGTGTCTACCAATTACACCACCTCGGCCTGTATTCGGCAAATAATTTCTCTATCTAAAAGGGGGTCGTTGCTAAAAATTCAAATCGCCTATTTAACGGGATTCGATTTCGGCTGTTCTTTGGCCGCATCGCTTCCGGATTTGAGCGGTTGCGATGTCTGAGTCCGGGCCGCCGGCTTCTCCTGTCCCAGCACCGAGCCCGACTTGCTTTTGTGGGCCGCGACGACTTGCAGCAGTAGCGAGGTCACCATGAACAGAACCGCCAGCGTGGTGGTAATCTTGGAAAGGAGCGAAGCCGCGCCGCGCGGTCCGAAAGTCGACTGGCTGCCATAACCTCCGAAAGCGCCGGCCAGATCAGCACTCTTCCCGCTCTGCAACAGGACAACGATGATCAGAAAGAAACATACCAGTATATGAAAAAAAAGTAGAATGCCTTGCAAGTTTCCTCCTATTGCTTCAAAAGCTGTACGCAATTTTGGATTATAGCAGAAAACGATTCGATTTTCAAGGAGGCGCCGCCGACCAAGACTCCGGCAACATCCTCCTGCGCCAGGAGTTCAAGGCTGTTCTCCGGCTTGACCGACCCGCCATATAGGATCTGCAAATTCTGACCCGGGGCCAATTCCCGCCACAACCCCTTGATGAAATGATGCACTTCCTGGGCCTGCTTCGGCGTGGCGTTCAGTCCAGTGCCGATGGCCCAGATCGGCTCGTAGGCGATGATGATTTTGCCGCTGTCGCGGCTGGCCACCCCGTGCAGGGCTTTTTCCAGCTGCCGCTCGATCTTGGCCCTCGTCTTTCCGGTCTCGCGTTCCTGCAGGGTTTCTCCAACGCACAGGACTGGCAGCAGGTTGAATTGCAGCGCCATCCGGATCTTTTTATTCACGTCCTCGTCGCTTTCCTTGAAAATCTCCCGGCGTTCCGAATGGCCGATCAGCACATAATCAACCAGCTCCTGCAGCATCAAGGGAGATATTTCCCCGGTGAAGGCGCCTTTTTCCTCGTAGAACATGTTTTGGGCACCGATTTTTATTTTTCCATCGAGACTGCGCAGCCCGGCCAGGGCGGTAAAAGGCGGAAAGACCGCCACCGCCAACCCTGGAACCTGCGTGAAAGTCCCGGCCAAGTCACTGACGAAGGCGCGGCTTTCAGCCGCGTTTTTGTACATTTTCCAATTGCCGGCGATCAAGTACTCCTTGCCCATCATGCCTCCGCCAGCGCTTCAATGCCGGGCAGCTTATCGCCGGCCAGAAATTCCAGCGCCGCCCCCCCGCCGGTGGATATATGGCTGATTTTGTCAGCGACACCGGCCTGATGCAAGGCGGCAATCGAATCGCCGCCGCCGACAATGGTGGTTGCCGATGCGGCGGCAATAGCGGCGGCAATCTCCATGGTGCCGCCGGCGAATGTAGCCACTTCGAACACCCCCATGGGGCCGTTCCAGAAAATCAGCTTGGCACGGCCAATCTCGCCCTGGTAAAGTTCGACGGTTTCGGGCCCGATGTCCAGTCCCATCATGACTCCGGGGATCTCCTCTCCGGGCTTGATGATGCGCACGGTGATATTGGGCTCGATCTTGGTGGCCGCGAAATGGTCCCGGGGCAGGAGTAGGCGTACGCCGTTCGCCTCGCCCTTGCGCAAAAGCTCACGGCACAAATCCAGGCATTCGTTCTCCACGCGCGAGGCACCGACGTTCATCCCGGTCGCCTTCAAAAACGTGTAGGCCATGGCTCCGCCGATCAGAATGGTATCGGCCTTGTCCAGCAGGTGGGTCAGCAGCGGCAGCTTGTCGCTGACCTTCGCGCCGCCGAGAATCACCAGGTAATCATCGGGAGGATTTTCCGCGGCCAAACTTAAAAAATCAATTTCCTTCTTGAGCAGCAATCCGCCGACAGCGAATGGCACCAGGCGAGCGATCTGGTCAATGGAAGCGTGGGCCCGGTGGCAGGCACCGAAGGCGTCGTCGACGTAGACATCGATCCCCTTGGCCAGCTCGGCGGCGAAGGCGGGATCATTTTTGGTCTCGCCGGGATGGAAGCGCAGGTTCTCCAGGAGCAGAACCTGGCCGCGCTTCAGCGCGCCCTTGGCCTTTTCCGCCTTGGCAGCGCCGCCTGGATGCGTGTGTCGTCGGTGATCCGCTGCCGCTCGTCCAGCGGCACGTTAAAGTCGTTGCGCAAAAAGACCAGCTTGCCTTTCACCGGAACGTCGGTAAGGAATTTTTTGGCCATTTCAGTTTTTTGCTATCTTCAGGATCAGGTCGCGTACCCGGCAAGAATAGGCCCATTCATTATCGTACCAGGCGAGTACTTTAATGAGGTTCTTTTCCATGACCAGGATGTTTTCCATGTCCACTACCGAGGAACGCTCATCGCCCTTGAAATCGATGGAAACCAGCGGTTCATAGGTGAAGCCCAAGATGCCTTTCATGGGCCCGTTAGCGGCCTTTTCGATCATTTGGCGCACTTCTTCAACCGAGGTATCCTTGGCCACATGGACCACCAGGTCGACCACCGACACGTCGGGGGTAGGGACCCGGATCGAAGTTCCATGCATCTTGCCCTGCAAGTCCTTGATGACCAGGCCGACAGCCTTTGCCGCTCCGGTCGAGGTGGGGATCATCGACAAGGCGGCGGCCCGGCAGCGGCGCAGGTCCTTGTGCGGCAGGTCGAGGATGCGCTGGTCATTGGTGTAGGCGTGGATAGTGGTCATATTGCCCTTGAGGATCTTGAAATTGTCGTGCAAAACCTTTGCCAGCGGCGCCACGCAGTTGGTCGTGCAGGAGGCGTTGGAGATGATATGGTGCTTGCCGGGATCGTATTCGCCGTCGTTGACCCCCAGGACGATGGTGATATCCGGGTCGGTGGCGGGAGCCGAAATCAAGACCTTTTTGGCGCCGGCCTTCAGATGCTTCTCGGCATCGGGCCGCTTGGTAAACAAGCCGGTGGATTCGACCACCAGATCGATCCCCAGTTCCTTCCAGGGCAGGTCCTCGGGGTTCTTCAGGGCGGTTACCTTGATCTTGTTTTTTCCGACCTGGATAAAACCGTCACCATAGCTGACATTTTCCGCAAAAATCCCGAATATCGAATCATATTTCAGCAAGTGGGCCAATGTCTTGGCATCGGTGATGTCGTTGATGGCCACGATCTCAATGCCCGGGTTTTTGTGTGCCGAGCGCAGGAATAATCGACCAATCCGTCCAAAACCGTTTATGGCGACTTTAAAACTCATGCTGAACCTCCTAAAATGGAAACGTAGCACAAACACGCGTTATTTTCAAGTTCGCAAACGCCCTACCTTGACTGAAAAGGAATGATCCACAGCGGCTAGGCTGGCAGGAATCCTTTGCCCAACCGTACTCTTTTAGCGCGGCACTGATCTCTATTTGCTTTTTTCGACGCTATTTTCTATAATCATCCTGGAGGTTAACCATGGACATGCAGGAAAAAGCCCGGGGGAAAATGAATTGGTTCGATAGGATCTTGCTCAAAATACCAGGTTTCAAGGGCTATTATGAAAAGGAGTTTCGCCGCGACGCGGACCGCTTGCAGCGCGAATTCATCGTCAAGCAATTGCTGGACGGGAGCAAAAGCCTGAACGACACGATTCAGGCCGTCAGCCGCCAGAAAAACCTCGCCCTGCTGACCGAGTACGACCTGTTTGCCAGGCGCCTCCAAAAGACCAGCAATGAGATCCGCTACGCCGACCGCGGCTACAGCGGTTTTTTTGATCTGGTCAAAATCAGGGAAAGCGAACTGGACGCGATCTATCGCCTGGATAGTGAAATGATCGAATTGGCTGGCCGCTTCAACGATGGAGCCCACAAATTGAGCGCTGCGGCCGCGGCCCCGCCGCAGCTTGAAGAGTTGGGGCAACACCTGTCCCAGATCGATGCCATATTCGCGAAACGAACAGATCTGCTCAAGGGTTATCGAGAATAAGGAGAAAAAAATGAA
>JAPKZM010000181.1 GCA_026393775.1 Candidatus Aminicenantota bacterium | reverse complement strand
GACCTGGTCGTCGGGGCTGGCCACCGTGCCCATGGGGATGTTCCAGATGCCGCGGCTCTTGAGGGCTTCGTGGAGCAGGTCTCCGGCCAGCCATTCCCGGGTGCCCGAGCACATCATGGTCTGGGTAACGCAGCCCGGCTCGATGCCGACGAGGATGTATCCCAGCCGGAGCTTGTTGACGAGGCGCTGCCAGTCGGAGCGGGTATAGAAGGTGAGCTTGGGCTTGCCGGTGCTGCCCGAGGTGCCCATGACGTGGAGGACGCGGGAGCGGGGAACGGCCAGGAAGGCAAAGGGATCGACGAGGAGATCGGCGGCGCTGGTGAAGAAACCCAGCCGCGGCAGGTCCTCTTGCCGTTTCACCAAATCGGGGGAAAGACCCGTTTTTGTGAAGCGCTCGCGGTAGAAAGGGGAGTGGCTCGAGGCGTAAGCGATGGTTTGCCGCAGCAAACGGTCCTGGTAGCGCTTCAACAGCCGCAGGCCCCTGGCTGTGGCCAACTGGCGGATCGCCCGGCGCAGCAATGGGTGGCTCATGCCCTGCAATCTAGCAAATGGCCGGAAAGAAGTCAATCGCTTTGCGGCTCCAGCAAGGAAAGTACCGGGGCTTGCCCGGTTCGCGTGCCCTTGAGCCGGGGGATGTCGTTGACCGCTTCGACCAGCACCGTAACCGCATCGCCCAGGATGGCGTTGAGGTTGCGCATGACCGAGGCGGCGACCGCCTCTTCTCCAGCCCCGTCGATCACGACCTTGACCCGCACCCGGTCAACGGCCTCCTGGATGATCTGGAAGCGGTCGAGGCGCGGGATGCGCTCGAGGGCCAGGGTCAGGCGGAAGGGGTGGATCACGCTGCCATCGGGGAGGACCAGCGCATCGACCTGGCGGCCGCCGAGGAGCGTCAGCCGCGGGGCGGGGCTGCCGCAGGAACACGCCTCGTGCTCCTGCA
Source organism: Candidatus Aminicenantota bacterium (assembly GCA_026393775.1). Taxonomy (GTDB): domain Bacteria; phylum Acidobacteriota; class Aminicenantia; order UBA2199; family UBA2199; genus UBA2199. The sequence goes on along the minus strand of JAPKZM010000181.1, from coordinate 1,853 downwards.
CGGCCGTGTCGCCCAGGCCGGCATAGCGGATGATAGGGGTGACCGTGTTCCAGAGATTGGTGACCACCACCTCGCCTGGCGTGTCCGGCGCACAAGGTTTGCCGTCGCGGACGGTTTCGACGATGACGGACGTCCAGAGCGGGTGCAATCCCTCGCGGTCGGGGCAGGCGAAGGCGATGGTTCCCGCCTCCATGGCGCCGTAATGCTCGATGACCCGGCCGCCGTAGGCTTCGGCCAGACGAGCGCGGGCGTTGGCGCCGCTGAAGGCGCCGCCGACGACCAGCAGCTTGACCGCCGGTAGCGGGCGGCCCAGGCGCCCGGCTTCGGCAGCGATGTTCTGCAGGATGACCGGATCGGCGGCCACGACATCGGGGCGATGGCCGAGGAGGGCTTCCAGCAGAAGGCCGGGTTCGGCGGTGGTGTCGAGGTATTGCAGGCCGCCGCGCAAGAAGCGCGGCAGGCGCTCCAGTTGCTTGTAGAGCAGATGAATGTCGTAGCCCTCGTCCTTGGGAGCGATGATCGTCATCCGCCGCTTCAGCTTGCTGCCGCCCCAGCGCTTCAGGAAGCGCGGCGCGAACAGCAGGCCGAGCAGCAGCGGGAGGGGGGCCAGCCGGAAGAAGCGGCGGTCGCGGAAAACCCGGACCGGGCTGCCGGTGCTCCCCGAGGTCGAAACGGTCAGGCAATTTCCGGGGTCGATGCGGCGAGAGAGGATGGCAAACGGAAAGCCTTTTTTGAGATCGTCCTTGCTGACCATGGGCAGCCTTTGCAGGTCGTCGAGGGTGCGGATCGAGTCCGGATCGATTCCGGCCTTGTCGTATTTCTCGCGGTACAGCGGCACGTTCTCGTAGGCGTGGCGCACCATGACGCGCAGCCTCTCCTCCTGCAGCCGGCGCCACTCTCCGGGCTCTGAGTCCCGGCCCAAATACTGCTTGATAAAATAGCGGCAGAAGCGGAAACCGCTGCTGAGTGAATTGCTCATCCTGTCCGCATCCCCTTGTTGTCTTTCATCGCGCCTATTATAAAAGAACAGTCCTCTCCTGGCAACCGGTTTGACTTTCGCCGAAGCCTTTGTTATCTTGCCTTGCGGAGGCGAAGCATCGTGGCGCAGGCAACCGCACATCCCCGGACCATCCCTGTCAACGCCGACGGCATCCAGGGTTTCCTGGTCGTCGATTCTACGGTCAACGGCGTAAGCGCCGGGGGAGTGCGCCTGATGCCGGGACTTTCGGCCGGGGAGCTCAGCCAGCTGGCCCGGGTGATGACGCTGAAGTTCGGCTTTCTCGGGCTCCCTTGCGGCGGCGCCAAGGCGGGCTTGGCTGCCGGCGATGATCTTGACCCGGAAAGGAGGGCCGCCGTTTTCACCGCCTTCGGCCGGGCATTGGCGCCCGTGATCCGCAGCTGGGAATTCCGCCCCGCCCAGGACCTGGGCACGACTCCCGAGGATATCGGCCATATGCTGCGGGCGGCGGGATTGAAGCGTTTCGTGGCCGATGATCTGTCCCAGGGATCGGCCTATACGGGGCTTTCGGTCGCTGTCGCCGCGGCGCAGGCTGCCCGTTCCCTGGGCCTCGATCCGCTGCGGCTCACTTTCGTCATCGCCGGCTTCGGCCGGGTGGGCAGCGCAGCCGCCCGCGAGCTGGTCGGCCGGGGATGCCGCCTGGTCGGCCTGTCCACGCTCAAGGGGGCGCTTTACCGACGCCAGGGGCTCGACCTGGAGCTGCTTTTGCAATTGCGGCAGAGGCACGGCCCCGACCTGGTCAATGCCTACCCCGCTGCCGACAGGATGACCGTTGCCGAACTTTTACGCTCCGGAACGGATATCCTCTGCCCCTGCGGCGGCAGCTTTCCCATCG
>JAPKZM010000042.1 GCA_026393775.1 Candidatus Aminicenantota bacterium | reverse complement strand
GGAAGACGGAAGAAAATTTCCGCCGCTCTATGGATGAATCGCCCTTGGGGGTGCGCATCGTGACCGCCGCAGGCGAAACCATTTATGCCAACCGGGTGCTTTTGGATTTCTATGGCTACAAAAGTGTTGCCGAATTAAACCAAATACCCCTCAGGGAGCGCTACACCACCAAGAGCTATGGCGAATACAAAAAAAGGAGAAAAATCCGGGAGAGCGGCAAGTTCGGTCCCAGCGAATATGAAATCAGCATTGTCAGAAAGAACGGCGAAGTCCGTGATCTGCAAGTCTACCGCAAGGCCATCCTTTGGAACGGCGAAAAACAGTTCCAGGCGCTTTATCGCGACATCAGCGAGTCCAAGCACTGGCTGGAGAAATTCAAGGAATTCGAGAAAACGATCCAGGGCCAAAAAATGCTTTTGGATCAGCAAAGTTCATCGGTCGAAGAGTTGATCGAGCGCTTGACCCGCTCCCGGGAGGAGCTCGGGGCTTCTTACCGGGAATTGAAGGCGAAAAAAGACGATTTGGTGCGTTCGGAGAAACTCGCCTTTACCGGCCGCATGGCTGCCGGCATCGCCCATGAAATAAGAAATCCCCTGACCAATGTTATTTTGTCGATCCGCCAGATCAAAAAAGACGAAAAGATAAAGCCGGAGGTTCTTAAATATGCCGAGATCATGGAGAGAAATACAAACCGCATCGAATATTTAATTACTGAACTCCTGAACTGCGCCCGCCCGGTAAAACTTAATCTCCAACCTTGGGATATCCATTTGCTCATCAAGGATATCCTGAACGTTCATAAAGTCCGGCTCAAAACGCAAAAAATTAAAGTTACGCTCAACCTTGCCGCGCGTCCTTCCATTTTGCCTTTCGACAAGGAACAACTCGGCCGCGTTTTCCTGAACCTGATCGCCAACGCCATTGAAGCCATGCGCAAAGACGGCAAGCTGTCCATCACCACAAAGAGGGAAAAGAAAAAATTCATCATAAAAATCCAAGATAACGGCAGCGGCATTCCTGAAAAGGATCTGATCAAGGTATTTGACCCCTTCTTCAGCACAAAAAAAGGGGGCACGGGTTTGGGATTGTCGACATGCCAAAATATTGTTGCCAGTCATGGTGGCCTGATCGAAGTGGAAAGCGCCTGGAGAAAGGGATCTGTTTTTTCTGTTTCTTTGCCCTCCGAACCGAAGCCGCCGGTTCGCAAGGAAAATAGGGAAGGAGAATCCTGACCGGGAACCATACCATGGTTAAAAAATGGGATTTAAGAATCGGCACAAGTGTTTATCTCCAGATCCCAGACGCCCACATAAAGCACTGGATCAAAACCGGAAAGATAAAAGCGGGCGAAGCGGTTATCCGCTTCGCAAATTTTTCCGGTTGGCAAAAGCCTGAGGAACTTGAGGAACTGCTACCCTTTTTTAAGCTCTATGAAAAAGCCGGTTTCGGAAAGAGAGAAAAGCGGAAATCGGCAAGAAGGACCAGCGCCAGGAAAAAACAGATTAAAAGCATTTTGCTCATAGACGATGAGAAGGAATTATGCTCACTACTGCATGATTCCTTAAGCGCTCGCGGCTTTCAAATGGAGTGTGCCCATAGCAAAAGAGAAGCGCATAAGAGTCTGAAAAGAAAACCGCCGGACCTTGTTTTATTGGATCTCAGGCTGCCCGATGGGGATGGCTTGCTTTTATTAACCTTCATCAGGAAGATGTCTTCCCCACCCGCGGTCATTATTACAACCGCCTATGGCAGCGAAGAGGCTAGAAGCGAAGCAAATAAAATGGGCGCTTATGATTTTTTAGACAAACCATACAATGAAGAAGATATTATCCGCAGGATCAGAAAAATGCCGGCAAAGGCGAAACGAGGTAAACTATAATGAATAAGATTCTTGTCGTCGACGATGACCTGGACTTTTGTTCAAATCTTTCCGCCATATTGCAGGAAAACGGTTTTGAAGTAATGACGGCCGCAACCGGCCGGGAAGCGCTGCTGAAAATTCAGGGCGCGTGCCCCGACCTGGTTTTATTGGACCTGCGGCTGCCTGATATCGACGGCATGAAGGTTTTGCAGAAAATAAAAGGGTCAAATCCTGATCTGGATATCATTGTCATCACCGCTTATATTGATGTCAAGGACGCCATCAGGGCGATAAAATTGGGAGCTTATGATTATATTACCAAACCTTTTGACAATGAAGAATTGCTGCTCACCATCAGCAAGGCATTCACCGTCCGACAATTGCGCGCTGAAATAGACATTTTAAAAAAAAGACTGGCAGAAAAACTTCCGGTTGAAAAGATAATAGGCGACAGTCCGCAGATAAAAAAAGTATTGCTCAAGGTGGATTTGGTTGCCCCCACCGATTTTACGGTCATCATCCAGGGAGCAAGCGGCACCGGCAAAGAGATTATCGCGAATTTGATCCAGCAAAAATCCTTGCGCAAGGATAACGCCTTCATTCCCATAGACTGCAGCGCCATACCCGAGACACTGATAGAAGCGGAACTGTTTGGCTACGAAAAAGGGGCTTTTACCGGGGCCGACAGAAAAAAAGAGGGTAAATTTGAGCTGGCCAACGAGGGAACCTTGTTTTTGGACGAAATCGCCAATCTCTCCGAAGGCATGCAGGCTAAACTGTTAAGGGTGCTGCAAGAAAGAAAGTTGCAGCACTTGGGAGGCAATAAAGACATCAAAATAAACGTGCGCCTGATCGCGGCATCCAAAATCAATTTGTTCGAAGCGATGAAGCAAGGTAAATTCAGAGACGATCTCTATTACAGATTGAATGAGTTTCTTATCGAAATACCCAAGCTTTGTGAAAGAGAGGATGATATCGCTGTTTTTGCAAAATATTTTTTAGAGAAAACGAATCGGGAATTGAATAAAAAAATAGGCGGGATTTCCAGCGCAGCCATGAGACTCCTATTTAATCATAAATGGCCGGGCAACGTCCGGGAATTGAAGAACACCATCAGAAGAGCCGCCCTGGTAGCTGCATCCGATCAGATCACCCCGGCTGACATCTTGCTGGAGCAGACAGATTCGGGGCAAAGCAACGGTTCTGATACGGCGCCCAGGGATGAAGAACTGGTGAATTCAGTCCTGGATGGCTCGCTTTCCCTCAAAGAAATGACCAACCGGGTCGCGGCAGAAATAGAAAAAGAAGTGATCAGGAAAGCTTTGCTTAAAACCGGCGGCAACAAATCCAAGGCGGCCAAGCTGCTCAAAATCGAACGCGTCACCCTTTATGCCAAGATGAAAGAGTTGCAGATCGAGTGAAGAATAAGAAGTTCGAGGTTCGATGTTCGAGGTTCGAAGTTAAAAGAAAAGAGTGAAGAGAAATAAAGAAAGAAAATTACATCTTCGTAGGGGCGACCGGCAGTTCCAATCATCCGTCTATCCTGTTTTATTGCGTTTCTGATAATTATCATATATAGTAATTATATGAAATACAGAGAATTTGTCAGCAAGTTCCCGAAAACTGTTTTCACGTTTCAGGAGGCGTCCCTGGTGGACAGGGAATTGTCCGTGGCCGGGCTCAGGCTGCAGCTGCATCGCTGGGTGAAACGCGGTGATTTAATGCGTATCCGCAGGGGGGTCTATGCCTTTACCGATAAAGCGGCGCCCTGGCAGGAGCAAATCCGGATGATTTATCCTCCCGCCTACATCAGCTGTGAGGCTGCTCTTGCTATGCACGGAATTATTCCGGATGCCCCTTTCGAGCAGACGCTGGTGACGCCGCGGATTACGCGCGTGTTTAAAACACCATGGGGCCGTTTTGTATTCCGCCATATTCGTTCCGGGCTTTTTACTGGGTACGATCCGGTTACGTTTCTGGCTGAGCCGGAAAAGGCGGTGCTGGATTATTTTTACTACCACCATGCGCGCCTTCATGCCGACCCGTTGTTTTGGCAAGAGGCGCGCTGGCAGAATTTGTCCCGCTTAAGATGGCGGCGCGGCGAGCGCTACCTGGCGCTTTATAGAAAACCGGTTATTGAACGTTTATGGAGGTCTTTAAAGGAATATGCAAAAACTAACCAGGATTATTAGTGAACGTCCAGGGGCGACGGTTGTCGAGAAATGGAACCTTTGCCGTGAATATCTGCAAACGCGCATCCTGCAATCCCTGTATGCTCTGCCAATGGGCAAGAGGCTTGTTTTCCACGGCGGCACCTGCCTGCGGATTTGCCACGGAACCAGGCGCTATTCCGAAGATCTGGATTTTTCATTAGCCAAGGGGAAAAGTGTTTTTTCACTGAAAAAAACCGCGGCGGCCGTTGTCCGTGATTTGCAACGGCTGGGATTCAAAGCGGAGCAGAAGGTAAACGTTGAGCAAACGGTTCAAAAAGCGTTTGTGCGGGTGGAGGGCCTGATCGATCATTTTCATTTGCCCGCAAGCAAAAATCAAAAGCTGACCGTAAAACTTGAAGTGGATGTCAGTCCACCCAGGGGCGGGGTGGTGGAAACATTTTTTGTTTCAAGATTTGACGAGCTTTTTCCAATCAGCAAATACGATTTGCCCACCCTTTTTGCCGGCAAGATGCTGGCCCTGCTTTTCCGTCCTTACAGCCGGGGGCGGGATTACTATGATGCGGTGTGGTTTCTAAAAAACAAAACGGCAGGCAATATGGCTTATTTTGTATCCGGCGTCAAACAGGCAAAATCAAGCGGCAGGCATTTTCAGGCCTGGGACGATGTTCTGCGCGAGTTCGGAAAAAAAGCCGAGCTCATTTCTGCAAAAGCATTGGTTGCGGATCTGAAACCCTTCCTGGAGGATAGCGCGGAACTAAGCTGGCTTGAGAAATATTCAGAGGCGGTAAAAAGTCTTTTGGAGCGGATGAAAATAGAGTCGTTCTAACCCAGCAGAGCTGCGAAGTACCCTGCAAGGGTGGATAAGCGAGTGGAAAATGAAAAAACCAGTAGCAAAACCAGGCGACTGATTTGGGCGTTCGCCCTGACGCTGACCTTATTTGCAGTTTGTAAAGTCAATTATACATATATGTAATATAATTTAATCATTTTCTATAAAAAACTTGTTAATTTTCACATCAATTAAAACTTCAAATAACCTCTAAAGCCAGCACCCATAAAGGAGTTACAGATTACAGATGTTGTCCGGCAGATTTTGGCACAACTCTTGCTACTTAAAATTGTAATATAGGAGGCAATAATGAGCGTTTTAAACAAGTTTGCAAGAATTGTCTATTTTAGAAAAATCAGGATCCAAATATGCGGAAAACTGAAACTGCTCCTGGCAACGACCATTGGCGTAATTTTGCTGTTGGCCATGGAGCCGGCAACGATGGCCGCCACCCAGGTCCAGATCAACACCGCGATCACCGCCGGCGTTGCCTGGCTGGCACCACTCCAACAGGCGGGCGGCAACTGGCCAGGCAGTTATGCTGCCGATACCGGCTTTGCCCTGGCTGCACTGGAGCACTACGCCGAAAAACTTGGCTATACGCCGCTCGATCCCACTTATGCCCATGCCACGAGGGTGCAGAACGGACTCAATTATCTCTTTTCCTCGGCGACCTACGATGCCGGTAACAGCTGGGTTTACTGGGATGTGGGCGGCAACAATTCCTATCAGACCGGCCCCTGCCTGATGGCCATCGCCCGCTCCGGGGCGCCGACCGCCACCGTGTCCGGCGGCGCCTTGAACGGTAAAACCTATCTTCAGGTCGCGCAAATGGCCGTGGACTGGCTTGGATCGGCCCAGATCACTTCCGGTGATGGAACTGGCGCCTGGTATTATACCAAAGGCAGCACGACCGGCGACCAATCGGCCACTGGCTGGGTGACCATGGGACTCGGCTATGCGGCCCACAGCATGGGCTGCACGCTGCCCGCCGGTTTGTTGACCCGTCTGGCCACTTGGAACGAGTTCATTCAGTGGCATACCGCCGGCCCGGATTTTGGCGGCGCCGCCTATATGAGCTCGTATTTAGGCTGGTACAATGTTTACAAGACCGGGCATTTGCTTTTCGCGCAGGGTTTGTGCGGCAGCACGGTCGCCACCCAGCGCGTCCTGGATGCCCTGACCTTCATGAATGCACACTGGGCTGACCTGACCAATGGCGCCAATTCTTCCAATGATTATGGCTGGCGGGGAAATCCGCCCGGCATCCTGCCTTCCTACATCGCGACTGCCGCGGCATCCAAAGGCTTCACCGAGCTTGAAATCGAGACATTCAACGGCCATGACTGGTACTTTGATTTTGCCGATGTCATCGTCACCAACCAGCATGGGGACGGATCGTGGCTGGGTGGCGGCCACGGCGAAGACGCCCACCGCAGCACTTGTTGGGCGCTGTTGACCCTGCTCAGGGCGACCTCGCACTTCCCGCCCATGGTCACGACCAATGCGGCGGACAATATCGGCCCCTCTACGGCGACCCTTCATGGCAATATGACCGACATGGGTACGGCCACGACAGTGGATCTCACTTTCCAGTACGGGACAATCTCCGGCAGTTATGCCTTTGAAACCACCGCTGAAGCGAGGACCACGGTGCCCTACGCCTACAGCGCCGCCATCTCCGGCCTGACCTTGGGGACGCGCTACTATTTCCGGGCCAAGGCCGTGGGCGATGCTACGGGATATGGCGATGAGCTCTTTTTCGACACCTTGACCGTACTCCAGTACCAGGTCGGCTTCCTTTGCAGCGCCAACGGCCATTTGGGCGGAAACCTGGCACAAGTTATCACCCAAGGCCAGGACTGCACTCCGGTTACGGCCTTTCCGGATCTGGGGTACCGATTGCAGGGATGGTCCGGAGACTATAGCGGCAGCGACAACCCGCTGACCATCCGCAACGTCACCGCCAACATGAATATCCGCGCTGTTTTTACAAACGATCCTCCCCAGGTAACCATCGTCAGTCCCGCCGATGGCGGCCAAGCCTACGGGGTGATGACCGTGAGAGCCGATGTCACCGACGATACAAGGATTGCCGGCGTGGAATTTTATGTGGACGGCAAATTGCAGGAGCAGGGCACCGCACGCAAACCCAACAACGGACATCGCTTCAGTACGGGAGAACAAAAAGAGTTTAAAAACGCCCTTCTTGGAATTTCTTCCTGGAGTTCCGGAGTTCATAGTTCGAGCGAAAGTTCCCAATACGTATTCACCTGGAACGCCATGAATTTCTCCGTTGACAACCATGTTTTGAGGGTGGTGGCCTATGATGATGCCAATGCCAGCGGGGCCGACCAGATCACGGTTAAGGTAGCTAAAGTTAAATTGGATCTGCTGGCCGAACGGCGAGAAGCCCAGGCTTTTAGCATCTTACGCCAATATGGCCAAATCCAATTTTTGGTCGAGAATTTCGGCATCCCGGTAGTCCAATACCGCATCTTGCGCAGAAAAGGCGCCGGCGATTTTGAATTGCTGAAAACCGTCACGCCCACGGAATTGCAGAACAACCAGTTCCAGATGCAGGATAAATACCTGGAAGAAAACATTACCT
>JAPKZM010000203.1 GCA_026393775.1 Candidatus Aminicenantota bacterium | reverse complement strand
ATCACGACCCAGTACGACATCGAATCCCGGAAGAAGCTGGTGAGATATATCGCCGGGATGAGCGGCGGGGACCGGGAGGCCCTAAGCAAAAACTTTATAAATGCAAAATAGTATAACTAAATGCTATGCGAAAAAATCAAGAAAAATCTTTGGGATTTGAAATTTTTATTGACAAATTTTCGCATCTTGTTACCAATCCCGTTAAACTGGCGCAATTTTCAGGCTTTTTGCGGTGTTATAATACTATTCAATCTATGAATATTGATATACGATCGGCATAAAATGAATAACCAAGCCAAACGAAAAAAGCCTGTTCAATAATCTTTCCGAACAAACGAAGGAAGGTGCTTTTGCTTGGTTTGAGGATGTTTTAGAGCGTTCTTGCATGTCAAGGAGATGTGAAAATGGCTGAGTCTGTATCCGTAGAAGAGTTCAAAGCCATGGTGGGTCGGGAGAACGGGATCAGTAACTGGATCCTCATCGACCAGAATCGGGTCAACCGGTTTGCCGATGCCACGGAAGATCACCAGTGGATCCATGTGGACATCGAAAAGGCGAATAAGGGGCCCTTCGGCGGCACCATCGGCCACGGCTTCCTGACCCTCTCGCTGCTGCCGGCGTTTGCCGAATCGGCGACCTATTCACCCGAAGGGGTCAAGATGGCCATCAATTACGGGCTCAACAAGGTCCGTTTCCTCAATCCCGTTCCGGTCGGATCGTGGGTGCGTTCCCGCATGGTCCTGACGAACATCGAGGAGAAAGACCCCGGCCGGCTCCTCATGACGACCACCCATACCATAGAGATCGAAGGTCAGGAGAAGCCGGCCTGCATCGCCGAATCCCTGGCGATGCTCTTCTTCTAAAAGTCCTGATGCGTGCTCAAAGGGGCTACCGCCTGAAGGCGATATAGGTGCTGTCACGAAAAAGAAAGAATTTGTACGTGACTTCAAAATGGGGGTAAAGAACTTCAATCAAGTGGTCAAAGAACGGGGTAAGGCCAGAAATTGCATTGCTTTTTTATGCAATGTTTCTAACCGTAATTGTTAACTACCAAAGCTAGCTTAGATTGTTTAGTAGTAGGTGGCGTCAATAACCGCTGATTTCCACTTTTCCCTTAATCACTCCTGCGCATTACGGAAAGAAATCTACTACGCAACCACATCAGTCTGAAATCATGACTTCAAAAAATCGACAAGCATCTGATATGTTCGAAATCGTCGATAAGGTGTTGTCAATTTATGGGAATCGGGAAGGCAGATTTCCGGACGAAGAGTGAATGATGGGGGTGAAGGCTCGGCGGGTCCGGTCTAACGGACCGCCGGGGCCGATTCCGACCGCGAAAAGCCTTCCCGGGCGAGGGCGATCGTGATCCCGTTGAATGTTTTCTTTCGACAAATGAACTGGGTCCTCCTTCCCGCCAGCAGCGCCGCCGGTTCGGCGACGGCCGGCAGATTCACCTTCTCTGCCACAAAATCCGAATGCGAAAATTCCCGCGTGGAGGCACGGATCTCCGCCGCGGGGAGGAATCGGATTGGCACGCCGAGCGTCTCCGCGGCTGCGAGGAGCCCCGCCTCGTC
>JAPKZM010000128.1 GCA_026393775.1 Candidatus Aminicenantota bacterium | reverse complement strand
CTGAGAAAGTAAATATATTCAGGAGAGATAGATGCGACAAACTATTGAAATTGGAATCGATGGCTCTGCACTAAAAATAGACATTCACCGCTGGGCACTGCAGTCAAACGGCTCGGCGCTGATCACCTACAAGGACAATGTCCTCCTGGTCACCGCCAACATGCGTGAGGAAGCGAAGCCCCAACAGGACTTCCTGCCGCTCATGGTCGATTTCCGCGAAAACACGTATGCCGCCGGCAAAATTCCCGGCGGCTTTTTCAAGCGTGAGGGACGGCCCTCCGAAAAAGAGGTTTTGCTTTCCCGGCTGATCGATCGGCCCATCCGGCCGCTGTTCGCTGAAAACTACCATCATGACACCCAGGTGATCGCGCTCTTGCTCTCCGCCGATTTCAGCATTGACTATGACGCCCTGGGTATCATCGGGGCTTCCGCCTCTCTGCTCGCTTCGACGATCCCTTTTCATACGCCGCTGGGAGCGGTGAAAATCGGCTGGAAGGACGGCCGCTATTCGATCAATCCTGGCCAGAATATGCTGAAGGAACTGGACATGGTACTGCTCGTGGCCGGAACAGAGCACGAGGTGGTCATGCTCGAGGCCAGCGGCAACGAATTTTCCGAGGACGTGTTCATGGAAGGCCTGCGCCGTGGCAAAGAGGTGATCGCCACGATCTGCCAGGCCCAGAAGGAGCTGATCAATCCCGCCAAGATGGCGGTGCCCGCCAATCCGGAGTCCGACGTACTGGTCGAGGATATCCGCAGCAAGTTTTCCGCCCCGCTCAAGGACGCCATTTTCACCCAGGAACGGGTGCTGCGCCATTTGAAGCTCAAGGCCATCAAGGAAGAGATCCTTCAGGGCAAAGAGGATGAGGCGGAAATCGCCAAGATCAAGGGCGCCTTTGAAAAAGTCGAAGCGAAAATTTTCCGCAGCACCCTGCTGCAGGGGAAAAAGCGGACCGACCTCAGGGCTTTCGACGAGATCCGCCCCATCAGCATCGAGCTGGGAGTGCTGCCGCGGGTGCACGGGTCGGCGGTCTTCACCCGGGGTGAAACCCAATCCCTGTCGACCGTAACCCTAGGTTCGGAGGACGACGCGCAAAGACTGGACACTCTCAACGGCGATGAAGCGACCAAGAAATTCATGCTGCATTATAATTTCCCCCCCTTTTCCGTGGGCGAAGTCAGCTTCCTCCGCGGCGCCGGGCGGCGCGAGATAGGCCACGGCAACCTGGCTGAAAAAGCCATCGGCAAGGTCATGCCGGGCAACGAGGAATTCCCCTATACGATCCGGGTGGTCTCCGATATCCTGGAATCCAACGGTTCCTCCTCGATGGCCACGGTCTGCGGCGGTACGCTGGCCCTGATGAACGCCGGGGTCCCCATCAAGGCGCCGGTGGCCGGTATCGCCATGGGACTGGTCAAGGAAGGGGACGAATTCGCGGTTTTGACCGATATTGCCGGATATGAAGACCATTTCGGGGACATGGATTTCAAAGTGGCCGGTACCGAAAAAGGGATCACCGCCATACAGTTGGATATCAAGATCGGCGGCCTGACCGACGAAATTATCCGCCGCACCATCGACGACGCCCGTAAAGCCTATCGCTTCATCCTCGCCAAGATGAAGTCGGTGATCGCCGCCCCCTCGGAAAAACTTTCCGAGTACGCCCCGGTCATCCTGACCATGTACATCCCGGTCGACAAGATCCGGGACTTGATTGGCCCGGGCGGGAAAAACATCAAGGAGCTTGTCGCCACCTTCAATGTCAAGATCAATGCCGAGGATGACGGAAAAGTGTCTGTCGCCGCGGCCAACAAGGAAGTCGGAGAAAAGGTGATCGCCCGCATTGAGGCCATGACCAGTTCGCCCGAGGTCAACAAGGTCTACAGCGGCAAGATCAATCGCATCGAAGATTACGGCTTGTTCGTGGAGATCATGCCCGGCGTGACCGGGCTGCTGCACGTCTCGGAAATCTCCCACCGCCGGGTCCGCGACGTCCATCAGGAATTCAAGCTGGGGCAGATGATCGACGTGAAGCTGCTGGCCTTGGACCGCGACAACAAGATGAAGCTGAGCCACAAGGCCCTGGAAAGCAATCCGAATCCAGAGGATCATTGAATCATTGATTCGCTCCACATGGGGCGGGCGGGGGTGAAACATGGCCGGCCGAAAAGATAAGCAGGATATTCAAGACATTTCGGCATTGCCGCCGCGGACGCTCCACCACCAGCGCGGCTTCACGCTGATCGAAATCATTACCGTCACGGTGATCATCGCCGTGCTGGCCGCCATCGCCATTCCACTGGCGCACAACGCCTTCCAGCGCGAAAAGGAGATCGAATTGCGCCGGGCCTTGCGCATGCTGCGCACGGCCATCGATGACTTCAAAAAGTTTTGCGAAGAAAACAAGATCGCCTTTGATGAGGACACGTACGGGTATCCGGAAAAGCTGGATGACCTGGTCAAGGGCGTCGAATACAAGGACAAAAAAAACAAGACCCGGCTGGTCAAATTCCTGCGGCGGATTCCCTTGGATCCGATGAGCGCTTCCTCTGATTGGGGGCTGCGCTCCTACCAGGACAAGTTCGATGCCAAGACCTGGGGCGGGCAGAGCGTATGGGACGTATATTGCGACTCCGGCAAAAAGGCGCTGGACGGCACCTATTACCGCGACTGGTAGACGGCACGGCGCGCCAGCACCCACCGGCTCAGAAAGCCTCGCCGTTGCAGTGGTTGAGAATCGGGCTTGCATTTGCTATGATGGGCTAGGAGGTAAGTCGCTTTGCTTATTTTAGGGATTGAATCCTCCTGCGATGAAACGGCCGTCGCCGTCGTGGAACGGGGTGAAAAGAACGCGGTCTTGGCCGAAAAAATCAAATCGCAGATCTCCCTGCACTCGCCCTACGGCGGCATCGTCCCTGAAATAGCGGCCAGGACCCATTATGAAGCGATCGACCTGCTGACCCGCCAGGCTTTGACCCAAGCCGGAATCGGCATCGAACGGATCAACCTGCTGGCCCTGACGGTTGGGCCCGGCTTGATCGGTTCGCTGCTCATCGGCCTGGCTTTCGCCAAAGGGCTGGCCCTGGCCCAGCGGCTCCCCCTGGTGGCGATCGATCATATCGCCGCCCATATCGAAGCGCCCTTCATCACCCAGGCGCAGATCGCCTACCCGCTGCTGGCTTTGGTCGTCTCCGGCGGGCATACGTCGCTTTTTTACCAGAAAGAAAAGTTTTCCGGCCAAGTGGTCGCCAAGACCCGTGACGACGCCGCCGGCGAGATCATGGATAAGGTCGCCAAGCATTTCGACCTCGGTTACCCCGGCGGGCCGCTGCTGGATGATTTGTATGCTAAAGGCGATCCCGGCCGTTTCGCCTTCACCATGCCGCGCATGAGCGACGGTGGCGATGATTTTTCATTTTCCGGCTACAAATCGGCCCTGCTGCGCCAGGCCCAAAGCTTAAACGTGGAACCCGGCAGCCAGGATTTTTTCGATCTCCTGGCGTCTTTTTTGCGTTCCCTGGTTGATTATCTGCTGAAGAAAACCCTGGCCGCCTTGGAAAAATTTCCGGTCCGCTCCCTCATCGTCTCCGGCGGGGTCAGCCGCAATTCGCTGCTGCGCAGCCGTTTCACGCAGGAATGCGGCGCCTTGGGGATCAACCTTTTTCTGCCTGAACCGGCTTATTGCACGGACAACGCCGCCATGATCGCCTGGTTGGGCTATGAAAAATACCTGGCCTATCCGAACCTGAACTATT
>JAPKZM010000071.1 GCA_026393775.1 Candidatus Aminicenantota bacterium | reverse complement strand
CCGGTTGTCGTGCAGGCGCCGGCCGTAGGCGACATTGTTGAAGATGGATTTCGGGAAGGGGTTTGGCTTTTGGAAGACCATGCCGATGCGTCGGCGCAGGGTGACCACGTCCAGGCGCGGACCGTAGACCTCCTGGCCGTCGAAGAGCAGTTTGCCCGAAATGCGGCCTCCGGGGATCAGATCGTTCATGCGGTTGATGGAGCGCAGCAGCGTGCTCTTGCCGCAGCCGCTGGGGCCAATGATCGCTGTCACCTGAAAAGAAGGAAAATCGAGCGTGACCTCCTTCACCGCCTGGTTGTCACGGTAAAAGAAAGAAAAATCCTGGCAGGCTACATGAGCCTGCTTGCTCCCGGCATCTTCCAAGACCGGGATGTGGGGTATTTGCATGGATGGGTTCATGGGTCAGCCTCTCATTTTTTTGCTTATGCGGGCGCGGATCAGGATGGCGGCCAGGTTGAGCAGCAGCACCAGCAGCACCAGGGTCAGCACCATGCCGAACTGCACGTGACGGATCTCGTCGACCGCCTGGTGCTCGGTGGCCAGGTTATAGATGTTCCAGGGCAAAGCCGGTGTTGGCTGGCTGAGGGTTTCCCAAATTTTCAATGGCTGGCCGACGCTGACCGCGGCAGTGAAAATGATCGGGGCGGTCTCTCCGGCGGCCCGGCCCATGCTGATGATGATGCCGGTCAGGATGCCGGGCAGGGCGGCGGGCAGCAGCACGGTCAGCACCATGCGCATCTGGCTGGCGCCCAGGCTGAGGGCCGCTTCCTTGTAGGTGTGGGGAACGGCCTTGAGCGCTTCCTCGGCCGAGCGGATGATGGTCGGCAGGATCAGCAGCGCCAGGGTGGCCGAACCGGCCAGCACGCTCTTGGAGCTGGACAGGTGCAGCGTATTGATGAAAAAGGCCAGGCCGAACAGTCCGAAGACGATGCTGGGCACCCCAGCCAGGGTGCTGATGCACACGCGCAGCATGCTCACCAACCGTCCGGCGGAGGCGAATTCGCTCAGGTAGATGGCGGCGATGATGCCGAAGGGAATGGCCAGCAGAATGGCCCCGAGGGTCAGGTAGAAGGTGCCGAGAACCTCGGGCCAGATGCCGCCGAATAAATGAGAATCCAGCGACGTGTCGGTCAGGAAGCGCCAGTAAAAAACAAGATGCGGCCGCAACATTTGGACGAGATTGTTTTTCAGGTAGGGGAAAAGCGGTTCCAGCTGGGTGCCGGCAAAAAACTGCCGGCGCGGCAGCAGCATTTTTTTGCCCATGCTGCTTTTGTCCGAATAGTCCCATTGCTCGCTGAAGAGGATTTGGCCCAGCTTGGCCTGGGCGCGATCCCAGCGCGTCTGGCCGTATTCCTGGCGCAGCATCACCGTTTCCGGTTCGCCCGGCAGGGGGCCCAGAAGATCGTGCAGCAGGTTCTTCACTTCCTTGAGCTGGGCCCGGTATCCCAGGCGCTTGCCATACTCCATATTTTTCAGTTCATCTTCGAATTTCTTCAGCATCCCGTACAGCGGGCGCCGCGCCCGGGCGACGGCTTGCATTTCGGCCGCGACATCTTCCTCGTCGCCGCGGCCGAACTGCTCCAGAATCATACGGCGGTGTTCGCTGGTGGCGCGAAAAATGAAAGCGCCCAGACCGCGGGAAAATATGGGGCCGAGCAGCACCAGCAGCGAGAGGGCCATCAGGAAGACGGCCATGACGCTGATGCCGGTCAGCGAGCGGTCGAACAGCTTCCGCGATCCGAGGTTCATGCTATTTCAATCCTCCCAGCCGGCGCTGCTGGCGGCGCAGGATCCATTCGCTGATCAAGTTGGCAACGAAGGAAGTCAGCAGCAGGCACAGGGCCAGGGCGAACAGCACGTGGTAGCGGCTGGAACCGGTAACCTGGTCGGCCTCGCCCATGTCGCCGGCGATGGTGGCGGTCAGGGTGCGCACCGGGCTCAAAAAATTGAACCAGGGGCTGGGGATCTGGGCGGCGTTGCCCGAGGCCATCCAGACGACCATGGTCTCGCCCACGGCGCGCATGACGCCGAGGATGATGGCGGCGATGATGCCGCTGCCCGCGGCCGGTATGACCACCTTGAACAGGGTCTCGGCGCGGGTGGCGCCGAGGGCGTAGCTGCCCTCGCGCAACTCGCGGCCGGCCGCCTGCAGGGAATCCTCGGCGACGCTGACGATGGTGGGCAGGGCCATGATGCCCAGGATGATGGAGACGTTCAGGGCATTGGTGCCGCTGCTTATTTTCACGGCGCTCAACATGGCCGACAGCGCCAACAAGCTGCGGCACAAAATAGCGGTCAGCACCGCGGCCAGGATCAGGCGGGCGGGCTTAACCATGTCCTCGCGGATTGAACGCGTGGCAATCTCCGTAACCGCGAAAATAAGGAGCAGGCCCAGGGGCAGGGCAATGATCCAGGAGGCTAGGGCCAGCAGCGAGCCGCCGCGGTTCTGCAGCAGCGGCGCGAAGATCACCAGGGCAAAGAAGCCGTAGGCAACGGAAGGGATGGCGGCCAGGATTTCGATAACCGGTTTGACGGTTTGCCGCAAACGGTAAGGCAGAATGTCGCTCAAGGCGATCGCCGCGGCAATACCCAGGGGCACGGCCACCACGATGGCGCCGAGGGTGACCAGACCGCTGCCAAAAATGATGGCCAGGGCGCCGAATTCGGGCGGATGGCCGCTGGGAAACCAGGCGGTGCTTTTAAAAAGCTCGCCAAGGCCGCGCAGCTTGAAAAAAGGAAAGGCGTCGCGGGTGATATAGGCGATGATCAGCAGCACGGCCACCAGCGAGAGGGCGGTGGCCAGCAGCAAAAACCCTTTCAAAATGAGGGCGGTCAGCCGCCGTAGGCGGCTGACCGCATCGCTCATGATCAGGTTGCGTTCGTTCCTTTGCACAGCGTGCTCAGTGCATCAATAGTTGGTGACCGGGATGAAACCTGTTTCTTCGATGATCTCCTGTCCCTTTTTTGTCAGGAAGAGATTGACGAACAGGTACAGGTCCGAACCCATCTTCGGATAGTCGTTGGTGTACATGTACAGGGGGCGGCCGATGGGATAGCTGCCGTCCTTGACCGTTTCCGGGGAAGGCGGCACGTTGTTGACCGGCAGCGCCTTCACGGTGCTGTCGATGAAGCCGATGCCCACGTAGCCGATGGCGGCCGGCGTACTCTGCACCCGCTGGCGGATGGCACCGCTGGAACCGACGTATTCGCAATTCTTAACGATCTTTTCGCCCTTCAGGACGCGGGTCTCGAAAGTCTCGTAGGTGCCGCTGTTGGTGTCGCGCGAGATGATGACGATCGGGACATTGGGCCCGCCGAGCTGGTTCCAATTCTTGATCTTGCCGATGTAGACATTTTTGATCTGCTCCATGGTCAGCTCCCTGATGGGGTTGCCGGGATGGACGATCATGGCGATGCCGTCCAAGGCCACCACAAAGGAAATGGGCAGCACTTCGCTGTGCACGGCGGCTTCGTACTCGTTCTGCTTCATGATCCGCGACATGGTGGCCACCTGGCAGGAACCGTTGATCAGGCTCTTGGCGCCGTTGCCGCTGCCCGATTCGGAGACGGTGATATTGACGCCGGGATGCTGCTTCATATAGAACTCGGCAAACGCCTTGGCGATGGGGCCCACGGTAGTTGAACCGTCGACGGTGATCTTGCCGGCTTCGGCTGCGCCCAGGAACCCCGCCATCAGGGACACGATGAGAAAGCCATACAGTATTTTCATATTTCCTCCTTTAGAACTGATAGTAGAAAGTCACGTTGAAGTAGGTGTCGCTGCCCGGCTTTTTGCCGTTGTTTTCCTCGTAGGACACCAGCTTCACGTTGGGCATGATCTGGAACTTGGGGTGGATGTTCCAGCCCAGGCCGGCCATGAAAAATGACGTTTTGTAGCCTTTTTCGATGATCAGGTAGCTGTCCTGGCCGCTCGGCTGGGGGTCAAAAGTCTGGTCGTAGCGGACCAGGGCTTCGAACTTTTTCCCCATTTTGGCCACGGCGAATGCCTGGATCAGGGAATAATCGACATCGGCTTTGTTGGTTTCCTTCAGCGTTTTGGTCAGATAGTTGACGCCGATGCGCCCCCAGTCGCCCTGGAAACCGGCAAATGCCGAAAGCAGGGTGTCTTTTTTGGCAGCGTCGACCTGGATCATGTCGGCGTAGACTTCGAACATCCAGTTGGGGGTGGGCGTATAGGTCAGGCGGGCGTTCAGCGCTTTCTGCTTGTTGGTCTCCTGGCGGTAGCTGGAGTTGTTTCCGAGCATCACCGTATAGCCGAATTTCTTGGCGGCGTCGAAGTTGCCCTTGACGCTGAGGCCGAAGTCGCGCGAGTCGCGGATCTTGTACAGGTCGAGGGCCGTCTTTTCGACATGGCGGTAGCCGTAGAACTTTTCGATGTTGGCGAATGACAGGTGCTCCTGGATGCCCACGGTCAGCGAGTGCAGAGGCAGGAACTGGTAGCTCACGTAGGCGTCCTTGACAAATGAGCTGATGGTGGCGGCGGTGGTGGAGAACTTGCCGTCAGAGTTCATCTCCAGGCGGGCGCGGGCCTTCAGCTTGTCCGAGATGTCGGCGTCGTAGGTCAGGTAGATGCGCCGCAGCCAGAAGCCGTTCAGGTCTTCATACAACTTGGTATTGGCGGCGTCAACGGCGTGGTGCTTGAGGACGAAGTAGTAGTCGCCGAATGCATAGGCCGAGATGGCGGCCGGCAGCTTCACGGTGCTCAAGACAAACAGAGCCAACAGGGTTAAGAGAATCAGTCGTTTCATTTTTTCCTCCAGAAATGATTTGCGTTTCCAAGGCCATTGTCGCCGGTGATGATGAAGATGAAATAAAATCTCGGTTAATTTTCGGTTAATAATAGTTTTGTCTGTTCACAATTAATGAATCGTGCAGTAAAATGAAATTGACCTTTCCCGTTTAGCTTATGTCCAAAAGGAGCGTAAAATGGAAAAAGCCAGGGTGATGTTTATTTGCGTCCATAACTCGGCCCGCAGCCAGATGGCCGAGGCATTTTTAAACAAATTCGGTTCCGAGCGCTTTGCCGCGGAAAGTGCCGGCCTGGAACCGGGGGTTCTCAATCCGCTGGTGGTCAAAGCCATGAACGAGATCGGCATCGATATCTCCGCCAAGACGACCCGCAGTGCTTTCGACCTGCTGCGCCAAGGGAAATGGTACGGCTGGGTGATCACCGTCTGCGACGAGAGCCAAGCCGAAGCCTGTCCGATCTTTCCCGGCGCCGGCCAGCGCGGGCACTGGAGTTTTCCCGACCCGGCCGCGTTTATAGGCAGCGAGGAGGAAAAACTGGAGCAGGTGCGCCATTTACGCGACCTCATCGCCGCCAGAGTAAAGGAATGGCTGAAAGATTGCCGGTAACGGATCAGATTTAGGTTGTCAGCGGCAGGGTGATGATGAACTCGGTGCCTTGGCCGGGCTGGCTGAGCGCTTCGATCCGGCCGTCGTGCAGCAGCACAATGTGCTTGGCGATGGCCAGGCCGAGGCCGGTGCCGCCCTGCTCGCGCGAAC
>JAPKZM010000055.1 GCA_026393775.1 Candidatus Aminicenantota bacterium | reverse complement strand
TTCCTGAACATTTTGTCAAGCTCTTTGAAGCTTAAACTTAGGGGTTTTACCATAATCCTCTCTTAGCAAATCCTTGTGAAGCCAAAAACATGTATTTATTGCTTCTTTAAGCCCTCCCAATAAGCGGTATAAAAGGAAATCAGGATTATCCGGCAACATGGGCAATTCATTACCACGCGATTACCCGTTTTTTAGAGGTTTGATACGACAGCCAACGATATAAAGCCGATATAATTTTGCGAAAGTCTGCAAACCATCAAGCAGTCGATAATACGCAAATTTGCTTTCTTTTCGGAATCGGCTTGTAAAGCCAAACAGTCCGCAGACCAGTCTTTTACTTCTTAAAAATATCCAACTCAAAAAGCCCATAGCGAGCATCGCCAGTATCGCCAATCTTTGTATCGCCTCATATCTACGAATACGGAACCTCTCAAAGCTAACTCGACTCTTCAAAAACCGACTTGCCTCCTCACATGACCATCGTTGCTTATAATACCAGATTATCTGTTTTGCCTGTTCAATGTTTTCAACAACCAGCGTAGTCAAAAGAATCAAAGGTTCCTCAATTCCGGGCAGCCATGACGCCACGAGGTACAACTGTCTTTGATTATCCGGGAGGCGAACTTTACAAAAGACTATATCACAGGCAAGGCCTGCCGCTATTTGTCTTTGACGCATCTGCTCGACGAGATCAGTCTGCATAATTCTAACGCCATTAGGCAAAACTACAAACCTGTCTCCACGCTGTCGAACCACGAAATGGCATTTTTCGGAAAACCATGTTTCGTAGTAGTTTAGACCATCAAAACCCCTGTCAGCTATCCATATACCTTTGCCGTCAAGAACCTTATTTACAGCTTTGACAGTTCTGTATATTTGAAGATTCTGGCTTCCAACGGCTGGGTCTTCTATACTGAAAACATCCAGCGACAGAGGCAGAATACGCTTCTTGTTCAGATGAGCATAAACCTCGACGCACCAGTATCCAGGCACAAGCTTTTTCTCGCTGGCGTCTCTGACAAGTGCCAGATATTTCATTCTTCTTGCCCTGGGCTTTGCCATGTCTGTAAGGTCGATTATGATGGGAGTATCAGGCTGAATGTATCTTGCGGCCGTCTGCCGGTAAGCATCGACTATGGCAGCTAAACTGCCGGATGGGCTGACCAGATGATTGAGCAGTCGTTTAAGGCGATGAAATATATCAGCGCAGTCATCGTGTATCCAGCCGGCAAATTCGGTTACAATAAGAGAACCAGATAACAGAATGGCTGCCACTGCCTGCCGCAGAAACTTTTGTCTGGGCTTATCTGCATCAGTGATAATTGGAGTCATAAATTCATTGAGAAGATTTCTTGTCTTGCAAATGACAAAATCTTTTCGTAACATTTTTTGAACCTCCTTGTCTTGTTTGGGTTATATTGCTTAAAAACCGTATTTTACAAGCACAGGGAGGTTTTTTCATCACCCCAACGCAAAAACGGGTAATCGCGTGTTCAAAGGCATTGACACAGGCACATATTAAAGGTAAGGTATTTAAGGAAGGTCGTAGTTTTAAGCTTTTAGTTTTAGAAGGCCTTGAACTTATGAAAATTTCACTTAACTGGTTGAACGATTATGTCCGGACCGAACTGCCTGCCCAGAAAATCGCCGATATCCTCAGCGACCTCGGGTTTCCTTATGAAGGCATAGAATACCTAAAGGATGATGCGGTTATCGATTTTGAAATAACCAGCAATCGCGGTGACTGTCTCAGCCACATCGGCATTGCCCGTGAACTGGCAGCCGCTGCAGGCA
>JAPKZM010000193.1 GCA_026393775.1 Candidatus Aminicenantota bacterium | reverse complement strand
CTCCTCGACGGTAAGAGAACGCTGGCCAGGATCACTGCGGAACTTGGAAAAAAATACGATGCCCCGCGGGGCGGCATCGAGGAGGACATCGTCGGCCTGGCCTCCGAGCTTGTCAAGCGTCGCATTATCAACGAAAAAAAGTGTTCCTAAAATGAGCGGTATTGAATACCGGGACGATGGGATCTCGTTGTCGACGCCGGTGATCATGGAGCTGATCGAGGCGGTCCATGAAAAAGGGGCGTCATTCAGGTTCCAGGCCCGGGGACACAACATGACACCGGCCATCCGCGACGGCGACGTCATTACCGTTTCTCCTTTTAAGGATTTCATGCTCCAGCGCGGCGACGTGTTGGCCTTCCGCCATCCCGAGCAGCCGCAGATGCTGGTCCATCGGGTGCTTTATGTGAAGGAAAAAAAGTACTTTATCAAGGGCGACAACTGCCCCGAAGCCGACGGCTGGATACCCGTGGAGAACGTTTTGGGCATGATCACCAAAGTGGAGCGTGCTGGGAAAGCCCGCTTCTGGCCCAACCGTTCAAATCCTTCATTTATTTTCGACCTTTACCTTATCCTTTATCCCTTCTGGCCGCCGCTGCGCCGGTTGTTGGCCAAGGCTTGGCACCGCCTGCGCAACCTGGTCTCGTCAGGAAAATGAACCCCCCCTTCACGATCGCCACGCCACTGCCCGAATTTCAATTGTGGGAAAAGGCCGAAGGCAAGCGCATCCCCTTTTCCTTTGACCTCGAGATCACGGCGCGCTGCAACCTTGACTGCCGCCACTGCTATATTAACCTGCCGGCCAATGACAAGGTGGCGAAGAAAAGGGAATTAACCATCGACCAAATTGGCTCTATTGCCGACCAAGCGGTTGCAATGGGGAGTCTATGGTGCCTGCTTTCGGGCGGCGAGCCCCTGTTGCGCAAGGACTTCGCCGATATTTATCTCATGTTGAAAAAGAAAGGCTTGCTGGTGTCGGTTTTTACCAATGCGTGCCTTCTGGTCCCTGAGCATATCGAGCTGTTTAAAGAGTATCCTCTCCGGGATATCGAAGTCACCGTATATGGCATAACGAAAGAAACGTATGAAAAGGTCAGCCGCCGTCCGGGTTCCTATGCCGCCTTCCGCCGCGGTCTCGATCTTTTAATTAAAAACAATATCAATGTGCGTTTAAAAGCCATGGCCCTGCGCTCCAATGTCGCTGAACTCGATGCTATTGCCGCTTTCTGCCGCAGGCATACCAGGGATTATTTCCGCTTTGATCCCATGCTCCACTTGCGCTTTGATGGAGACAAGAAACGAAACCCCGAGATCATTTCCGAGCGGCTTTCCCCCGAAAAGATCGTGGCCATCGAACAAGCCGACAAGGAACGTTCGGAATCGTTGGAAAAAAACTGCGACCAGCTTATCTTTCCAGAAGGAGAGCATCACAAATGCCACCATCTCTTCCATTGCGGCGCGGGCAACAGCAGTTTCACGGTCAGCTATGACGGTCTTTTCCGGCTATGCTCCTCTCTTTGGCATCCAGACTGTGTTTATGATTTAAAGAAAGGTACCCTGATTGAGGCTTGGAATTCGCTGGTTCCCCGAGTCCGCGCTCTTACTTCAAGTAATCCGGAGTTTTTGGAAAAATGTCGTTCCTGCCCGATCGTCAATCTCTGCCTTTGGTGTCCGGCTCACGCCCACTTGGAGAACGGCCGCCTCGACGCCTGGTGCGAGTATTTCTGTCTGGTAGCCCATGCCCGCGCCGAAGGTTTACGGGCAAAAACCCGCCGGACCAAGGCAAAAAAAACTGGTAAATGAAGCTGAGAAAAATGCTCGGTTCTTTGATTCGCAGGATCCAATCTTTGGGATTTTATCGGAAATTAACCCGTCGATCTAGTCGGTGTTTTGTTTTCAGGGAAGCCACTCAAACAGATATGATTTGGGTCGAATCCTACTCCAGTCCAAACTCTGACTCCCCAATGCAGTTACCTAGTCCAGGCGTTACCAATTTTGTTGCCAGCAGAAAAAGAAAAATAGTCGGTTTTGTGCAACTTTTACGCGAAGAGGAATCCGATTCTTTGTTTCCTGGGTATTGGCTCTTTAGTTTGCGTGTCTGGCCGCTTTATCGGGGCATGGGCATCGGCGAGGCTCTCAGCCGAAAAGTAATGGAACAGGCGCGGATGGAAAGTGCCCGGGAATTGTCACTGCTGGTTTATGAAGACAATCCTGCGGCTCTTAGCTTGTATGCCAAACTTGGGTTTGCCCGGGTTATCGTCCCCGAATTGGAGAAGATGCTCGAAGAAGAAAGATCCGCTTCCGGCCGGCGCCGCGTCGTGCTACGTCGCCAGCTGGACTGATCGCTCCTTATGTATGCGTACTGTGCTCCTGGCGTTCAATCTTTGCCTCTTTAAAGTATTTTAACATTTTTTGCCCTGGTCCTGAGCAGCAGTTCGCGGCGCTTGGCTTCGGGGAAGCGTTCGATGGCGTAGCGCAGGGTGGTGCGCGGGATGGCCGGGCCGTGGTTAAGCAGAAACCGTTCCAGCCTGGCCATGTCGCGTTTGCCCGCTTCGCGTAAGACCCAGCCGTTGGCTTTATAGATCAAATCATCCTCTACCGGGAAAAGAACGATGGCCTGCTCATAGATGATGTCCAGGAAGCCTTCCTGTTTCGTCAGTTTGAGGAATGAAACGATCGAGGCCCTTTTGACCCAGCGGTTGGGATGGCGAGACCAGGTTTTTATCTCTTTGACCAGTTCCGAGTAGCGCAGGAGCAGCGCGCCCATGATTTCGGGGCAGAAAGTGTCTACTGAAGCCCAGTTGTCGAGATAGTTTTTCGCCAGCCACTCCTTCACCTGTCCGAAAAGCCGGGAAGGGAATTCTTTTTTGTAACGTGCCAGGATCAGGGCGGCTATGGCCTTGGCTTCAAGTTCGGGTTTCGGGAAAAGGATGGCGCACAATTCGAGCGCCTGGTCGTAGCCCCATTCCTTTTTTAAGGAGACATATAAGTCGGCGGCGATAGCCCGGACCGCGGGCGAAGGAATACCGAAGCAGCGCACCGTTTCCTTGAAATAGTGCTGCACCTGGCGGGCCCTTTCCGGGTCGGCCTGAGCGCGCAATCTGGCTAGTGTTTGGCGGGCAATGGCCTGCGGGGTCAAAACGGCTGAGGGCATGAGAACCTCCTGTTTTGAGTTCATGATTACCCCCCATTTTAGCTCATCGTTAACCGATTGCCAAGGCGCTTTCGGTTGCATCGTCTTTGCTTTTCAACGGCGGATGTGGTAAAAAGTAAGATGCATAATCCACCCTCCCTTTCTTTCATCAGGTTGAATTTCGAACAGAGCAGTGACAAGTGGCTTTCCTGGCGCCGCGAAGGGATCGGCGCTTCCGATGCCCCGGTTATCATGGGGCTTTCCCCCTGGCAGAAAGAAGGCGGGCTGCTCCTGCTCAAGACGGGACAGAAGGCCGAACGGCCGGCCAATGACGCCATGGAGCGCGGCAAGCGGCTGGAACCCGTGGCCCGGCAGGCGTATGTCGACCACACCGGCATTGTGGTCGAGCCGATGTGCGTCCAGTCGCGCGAGCATGCCTGGATGCGGGCCAGCCTTGATGGATTGAGTCCCGATGGCAGTCACGTGGTCGAGATCAAATGCCCGGGGGAGAAGGACCACAGCTTGGCCGCGGCCGGCAGCGTTCCAGGTAAATACTACCCGCAGTTGCAGCACATCCTGGCCGTGACCGGCCTGGCGGAAATTTATTACTGGAGTTTTCGCTTCGGCCATACCGTATTGTTGAAGGTCGACCGCGATGATGCTTTTATCGCGGAACTGATAGAAAAAGAGGTCGCATTCTGGACGCGGGTCGCGGCGATTTCAGCCGGGTTGGCCGCTGCGGCCGTAGTATAAGCAGCCGCTTCAGGCCTTGGTCGTCCGCTCCAGGCGCTTCATCATCGAGAAGATGAACGCGGCCGATAGCAGGCAGCAGACGACGAAGATGCCCCATAGCTGCCACAGTTCGATCTTATCCCAGAAAAAACCGCCAAGGAACAGCAACTTGTTGCCCGTGGCTGTGGCCAGGAACCAGCCGCCCTGCATCAGCCCCTGGAAGCGCGGCGGCGAGACCTTGGAAACGAAGGAAATTCCCATCGGGCTGAGGAACAGCTCGGCGATGGTCAGGATCAGGTAGCTGCCGATCAGCCAGGTGGGCGAGACCCGCCCCCACTCGGTCAGGTTCTCGCTGGCGATCAGCTTGGGTGCCGCCAGCTGCAGCGAGGCGACCAGCATGACGACGAAGCCGACGGCGGCGATGACCATGCCGATGCCGATCTTTCTCGGGGTCGACGGTTCGCTGTTGCGGTTGCGCAGCCAGGTGAAGATGCCCATCACCGGGAAACTGAAGGCAACGATGAACAGCGGGTTGAACGACTGGAAGATCTCCGGCGCGATGGGATTCGTGGCCTGATATCCGGAAACGAAATAGTAGGTCAGGGCGCCGAACCCTGCGAACATGGCTAGTCCAACGGCCTTTTGGACGGGTTTCTTTTTTGTGAACAGAAGGATCAGGCCGGCGATGCTGCCGATGAAGGCCAGGAGGGAATCGAGGTTGAAGAAGATATTGAGGATCGGGCCGACCGCTTTCGCCGTGTAATCCCTGGCGAAAAAGGTCTGAGTCAGGCCGTTCTGATGGAAGGACATCCAGAAGAAGATGACCACGAAGAACACCAGCATCAGGGCCACGACGCTCGGCTTCTCTACCTTGGTCGACGTCTTGAATATGAAGGCCACGAAGCCGAAGAAAAGCCCCAGCGCCATGCCGAGCGCGAACTGGTTGAAAAAGAAGTGGAATACGGCCGCCGTAACGGCGATGATCACCAGGCCAATGGTGAGGCTGGGCATGTTGACGATCGGCTGGGAACCAGGCTCTTGATCACTCTTTTTTGCCACGACCTTGGCCTTGTTGGGCAGATGCTTGTTGAAAACGACATAGATGATCAGCGATATGATCATCGCTACTGCCGCAAGGCCGAAAGCATAATTGTACCCTCTTGAAAAGGCGTTGATGTAGTTTGTGGCAAATTCCCTGAGCTGGTCGGAGCCGGAAATCGCTAGGTTCGATACCTTGCTGGCCAGGCTCTCCAGGCCGGCGATCGAGGCGCTGTCGGTCATGCGGCCGTCCAGGTAGGCGTGGCACATGGCCGGCAGGCTGCCGTCATGGGCGAAGCCCTGCGTCTTGAGGAACCAATTGCGCACGCCCGTGGCCACGAAGGGGGCGAAAAAAGCGCCGACGTTGATGCCCATATAGAAGATCATGAAGGCCGTGTCCCGCAGCTTGGAGTACTTCGGATCGTCGTACAGCTGGCCGACCACCGCCTGCAGGTTGCCCTTGAAGAGGCCGTTGCCGAAGGCGATGACGAACAGGCCGATCATGGTGAGGTAAAGCGGCATTCCCGGTATCGCGATGACCCCGTAGCCGATGAACATGATGATGATGCCCAACAAGATGACCAGCTTGTACTTGCTGGTACTGTCGGCGAGTATGCCCCCGAACAACGCCAGGGCATAAATGGCATAATAAAACCAGCTGTAATATCCGCTCGCCGCTTCCGCGGAGAGGTTGTACCTGGCCTGCAGAAACAGGACCAGGATGGCCATCATGGTGTAAAAACCGAAGCGTTCGCCCATGTTGGCGAAAAAGGCGACGAACAAACCCTTGGGATGATCTTTGAACAGCGGTCGACCTCCAACTGAGATTTCCGGCCATTAAAAAAATCATCATAACCGGCCGGTATTTTTTTTGCAACCGCGGCGTGGTAAAATGAGGCGCCGGATGCGGATCTTTTTTATCCGGGCCGGGGAGGACATATGAAAAAAAATGCTTTTTCAATGCAGCGCATGAGGGAGAACGCCCGCATCCAGCCCAGGCAGGGAGAGAGCGGCTGGCGGCGCCTAGCCATTTTTTACTGCACCATTTTCGGAGCGGCGTTCTGCATCACCTGCCTGTACCACGGCATGCGCGGCATCATGCGCTTGGGCGGCATGGTCGCGTCCGGCGGCCCATATGCTATCGCCCATCCCGCCCCGTCGTGGGTATGGATCATGCCGCTTTCCATCCTCGTCGGCATGGTCCTTTTTTTTCTCAACCTCTTCACCAGTCCCGCTGACGACGGCATCAACCTGATGCCGCTGGCCTGGCCCGGGTTGTTCCTGTCCCTAGGCTGGAATTTCCTGGAGTTTACATTCAATCCCCCCGGCGGTGGCTTGGCCTGGGGCTGGCTAATCTGCGGGGTGGTTTTCGTTCTGATGGGCGGCCTGCCCCTGCTACTCGCATTCAAGGCGGCGCGGAATAAAATAAGATCGAGGCTGCAGAACGGAGCTGGCATCGGCCCGTATCTGGGGCAATGGCTGCTGGTAGCGGCCGGGGTTGTACTGGGCATTTCCTTTTTCAACAGAGTCGTTTATTAATCCAGGGGCCCGGATATGAGCAGTACAGATTCGCTGCGTCAGTTGAGCAACATCGGGGCTGTGACCGAGAAGAAGCTGAAAAGGATCGGTATCTTCAGCAAAGAGGATTTTCTGATCCAGGACCCTTATGAGGTATTCGAAGAATTGCGGCAAAAAGTCGATCCCACCCTCTGCCGCTGCGTCCTGGCTTCGATCGTCGGCGCCAAGCGCGGGCTGCCCTGGCACCAAATTACCAAGGCCTCGGCACGAGAATATGAAAAGCGTCACCCTGGCCATATTTGGGGGAAATGCTGATTGGCTAAGACCAGATCATGCTCTTTGTGCAAGACAATAATGCCCCGATTCGGAGAGTTCCCAACCAGCGCTGATCCTTTCTGCGCTTCGGTTCGGGCATGGATCGCGGCCATTCCGCGCGGCAAGGTAGCCACCTACGGCCAGATCGCCCGCCTGGCCGGCAAGCCCTGGGGGGCGCGCCAGGTATCCTGGATCCTCCATTCCCAGTCGGAAAAATACCGGCTCCCCTGGCAGCGGGTGATCGGCGCCAACGGCCGGATCTCCCTGCCCCTGAACAGCGGTTTTTTCGAACAGCGGCGCCTCTTGCGTCGGGAAGGGGTGAAGGTCGATGATCGCGGCGGCGTCGATCTGAAAAAATTCCTTTGGCAAGAAATGGGCGAATTTCCCCCGGGCAAAAAAAAGGGGACCGGCCCGGCCGGTCCCTGGGGGTCTCCGAGATAATCGGTCTATTTGCTTTTGCGCAGCAGGATATCCCCATTGAAGGTTTTTAGGGTGATTTCCTGGCCGCCGCCGTTGATGGAACCAAATACGGTCTTGTCGATCTTCACCTGGTAGCGGCCGCCATGGCTGCGCTTATCTTCGACGGTCTTCTCGGTCTTGTTCTGTAGGGCCAGTTCAAAATCGCTGTAGATTTCGCCGTGGTTGTCGATCTTTATCTTGAGGTCGGCCTTGGCCGCGGCGGGCAGGGTAATGTCGATGTCGCCGTTGAGCGTGATCAGCGACAGCGGTTTCTTGCCGTCAAGCCGGCTGAACGCGGCCGTGACGTCGCCGTTCACGGTTTGGGCCACGGCCGCACCGCCGATACGCGAGAAGATGATGGCGCCGTTGACGTTGGATACTTCGATATCGCCGTTGACGTTTTCCACCGTGATATTACCATTGTTGACGGTTGCCAGCTCCAGCGAGGCATTCACGGGAACCTGGATGAAGAGGTCGTTATCCATTTTCCAAGAGGGGACATTGATCCTGATGACGTTGTTGCTTTCCTCGATGTTCAGTCCGCCGCCGCCGGCTTTCAGGCGCATCATGCCGGCATGCTTGTCCTGCTTTTCATTTTCGTCCTCGCCTTTAGCCTCGTCTTCATCCTCGCCGACAACATGGCTGCGCGGCTTGGTCTCGACGATCACTTCCTTGCCTTCGTAGCCCTTGACCGTGATGCCGCCGTTGATCAAATTGGCCTTGACCAGGCCGGGTTTGCCCGGGTCGCTGAAGGGGATGGCCACCCGTTCCGAATCATTATCCAGGGCCCAAAGCGCGGTCGCGGCCGAAGCCAGGACCAGCAGTGTGAAAAAAAATCTTTTCATGGTATTCATGCTTATTTCTCCTTGTTTTTATTGGCGATGGCAATATCGCCATTGAGCGTTTCCATGCGGATCTCGGGTCCGCCGGCGCCGATGCGCACGCCCTGGAAACGGTGGCTGCGGTAGATGAAGCGGCCTTTTTGGGAGTGCTCCGTTTCCGCCTTGCCGGGCAGATAGCTGGACGGGAAATCGGAATAAATGTCGCCGTTGAAGGTCTTCAATTGAAAATCGGCGGCCAGCTTGGAGCTGAAGCTGACATCCAGGTCGCCGTTGACCGTTTGGAAGGAACAGGCAGCGGCCGGGTCTTCCCGGAATACGGCGCGGATGCGGCCGTTGACCGTTTTACAGCTGGCCGGACCAACGATGTCCTGCAGCTCGATGTGGCCGTTGACGTTGCGGACCGTAAAGTCGCCTTTGACATTTTTGACCAGGATGTCCCCGTCATTGACGGTTTTCAGGATCAGGCTGGCCTGTTCCGGGACCTGCATGGTGAAATCATAGGTCACAATGTAATCAAGATCGGACCAGTCGACCGAGCCGTTCCGGCAGCGGAACGGACCGTCAACGTAGATGTCCAGCTGATTGCCTTTTTCCGCCAAGTTCAGCTTCACCTCGCGCTCGGCCTTGAGAAGTTCGTCCTGGCTGTCGGCGCGCAGGCTTTTCTTGGCTTCCAGTTGCCTCTGGGGCGTTAGGGAGGTAATACACGGGCGGCGCGGAAAAGGTAACAGCCGGAAGCGGTAAAAAAATGTTTTTTTGCATCGCTGGCTAAAGGATATGGCTGATCCCCGACTGGGCCCTTTGCCGCACTTCGGGGAGGATCTGCCCGTCATCTACCAGTTTTTTCAATGCCGCGGCGGCGCGTTTTTCCTTCAATGCCACCATCAGGTCGATCAGGGCGATCTGCACCAGAGGGGAGGTCTGGCGTGCAAGCGAAGCGGTTATGGCGGCGCGCACTTCCTCGCGGTCGGCGAACAAATACAGGGCGTCCACGGCCGAAAGGCGTACGTTGACGCTCGGATCTTCGTCCAGCATGGCGAGCAGCGTTTTGAGCAATGCCGGGTCGGGATCCTGCAGTCGCGAGGTCAGGGAAAGACCCTGCAAGCGAGCGGATGCCGAGGGCTGGGTGAGCAGGGCGAGCGAGAATTGCTGCTGCAGGTTGTCCTTTTCCCGGCTCAGCCGTTGGATCTGTCCGGAACCGTCCTTTTGTCCGTTGCCCAGGAAAAAACCGCTGGCGAAAACGGCAATGACGACCAGCGCCGGTGCAACCAGACGCAATACCGGGGCGGATAACCGCAGGTTAGGCAGGAAGCGGAACCACTGCCGCCATGCCGGGCGAAGCGCTGCCGCTGTTTCCCGGAGCTCGAGTTCCAGTTGGCGATAGAAATTCCGGCGCAGTTCCGGGCCCGGCTGCACCTCGGGCAGAATGCCCAGACGTGCCCAGGTTTCACTCAGTTCTTGAAACTCTTCCCGGCAAGATGGACAGGAAAGCAAATGCTCCCTGAGCCGTGACGCTTCAGCGGCGGCCAGGCCGTCATTCAGCAGATCGGGGATTTTCCCCCTGGCTTCCTGGCAATTCATTGGGTTCCTCCTTGCAGATCCAGGTAATGGCGGCGCAGCTCCTTGAGCGAGCGGTGCACCAGCGTCTTGACGTTTTCGACGCTGCATTCGAGCAGGCGGGCTACTTCCTGGTATTTCAGGTTTTGAAAGCGCGAAAGGAGCAGCACTTCCCGTTTGCGCAAAGGCAGCCGCTCCAGGGCTTGGGCCAGCAAATCGGCCTCCTGCCGGGCTTCGGCATTCTGCGCCGGGCAGGGTTGCGCAGAGGGTTTTTCCTCGAAAAGGTCGTCGATGGGAATTTCCGGATGGCGGCTGCGGATCTGGTCGATGTGCAGGTTGCGGGCGATCTGGTACATCCAGGTGCTGAATTTGCTCTCGCCGCGAAAGGTATGCCTGTATTTGAGGATGCGCAGGAAAAGCTCCTGCGTCAGATCTTCGCTCAGCGGGCGATCGGCGGTCAAGCGCAGGAAAAAATTGAACAGGCGGACATGGTATCGTTCAAACAGGACGGCCAGCATCTCCACCCGGCCTTCGCGGACCTGGGCCATTACCTGTTCATCGTCGGGCATGGATGCTCCTGGGTTTTTGTTCCATATTCATTATAAAAGGAATACTCGCTTTTGGCAAAAAGGTTACAGAAAAAATCACGCCGGCGGTTTGCCGCTTACTGCCACTTGTGCGATAATCGAATGCAGCGAACACCGATGCCCAGAGAAATCAAGCTTCCCGATGCGCTCCTGAAATTCATCGCTTGCCGGCCGGGAGCGCAAATACAGCCGATCCACTCAGAGGCTTCCCAACGGCGTTTTTTTCGCATCAGCTATCGGAAAACGAATTTGGTGGTCATGGTTTATCCCGAACCCGCGCCGGCCGAGGTGGAACGGTTCCTGGCCGTCCATGAAATTTACCGTGCCCATGGGCTGCGAGTCCCCGCTGTCGAGGAGGTTCTCGGCGGCCAGGTGGTGATCCAGGAAGACGCCGGCGACCTGTTGCTGCAGCGGGCCTGGCGCGCGGGCAGCGCCGGTAAACGCCGCTATCTGCTTGAGGTGTGCCGGGATATCCTGGGCAAGCTTGCCGATGTGCCGCCGGCGCTGGCCAAGACCCGCCTTGATCACACCCGACAAAAATGGGAAATGGATTTTTTTCTCGCCCATTTCTTCTCCCGCCGACCGCTCCACGGCTGCGGCGAAGATTCGCTGCGCGAAAGCCTGGCCACGCTGGTCGAGGCCATCGAGCCCGAATGCGTTTTTGCTCACCGCGATTTCCACTCGCGCAACCTGCTGGTAAAGGGGAATGAGATCATCATGGTCGATTGCCAAGACTCGCTCCTGGCTCCCCGCTATTACGACCTTGTTTCGCTGGCCTTCGATTCCTACCTCGACCTGGGCGCGGACCGGGGCAGGTTGTTTCCCAGCCTGGTCGCCAGCGGCGCCGACCGGGAACTGCGCCAGCTGCGCCTGACCGCCCTGCAGCGCAACATAAAAGCCCTTGGCACCTTCGCCTATCAAACTCACGAGCGCCGGCATCCCGCCTACGCGCGTTACATTCCCCGCACCCTGCGCCACATCCGCAGCCATTTGCAGGTTTTGGCTGACCCTGGATTGATAATTTTATCCAAGTATTTTTTCGCGCTGAATAAATAGTCAAAAAGATGCTTGCAAGGTGGCAGGCTTACGCGTCATTCGCTTCCACTTTTTCCCGCGATGCCGAGCCTGCGGGAAGCGTCAGCCGCCTCCTCGTCGGCTGCAAGCCGTTCCAGCGAATGCCGCTGCGCCTGCCAAGTAATTTCTATCATTAATTGTGCGTCATGTATTAAATTCTACGTTGATTTTCCTAAACTTGGGATATGCCTGAGCCATGGTATAATCGCTCTATGCTGAAAATCGGTGCGTTATGTCTTGCCCAGCCCACGGTCCTGGCCCCCATGGCCGGGCTGACCGACCGGGTCTTGCGCCTGCTCATGGACGAAATGGGCGGCTGCGGCCTGATGGTCTCGGAGATGATCGCCGCCGAGGGGCTGCGGCGGCGCAATCGCCGTACCCTGGAAATGATCGTCGGCCTGCAGACCCGCACCCCGCAGTTCATCCAACTTTTCGGCGCCGCTCCCGAACCCCTGGCCGAAGCCGCGGCCATCGTTTCGGCCGAGACGGCTTTCGCCGGCATCGACCTGAACATGGGCTGCCCGGTCCCCAAAGTGGTGCGCTCGGGTGCCGGTGCCAGCCTGCTGCAGGACCTGCCGCGCCTGGCGGCCGTGGTGGCCGCCGTCCGCCGCAGCACAAACTTGCCGCTCACAGTCAAGGTCCGCCTGGGGTTCAGCCAGGTGAACGTCATGGAAACGACCCGCATCATTGAGGCGCAGGGCGCCGACGCCGTCGCCGTCCATTTCCGCCTGAAGAGCGAAGGCTACACGGGCAGCGCCCACTGGGACCTGGCCGCGGCTGTCAAGGAAAACCTGCGCATCCCGCTGCTGGGCAACGGCGACATCATGACCGTTGCCTTAGCCCGGGAAAAATTGCAGATCGTCGACGGGGTGCTAATCGGACGTGGGGCTTTGGCCAATCCCTACCTGTTTCGGGAGATTGCGGGGCAGGCAACAGAAGAGGAGGACCTGGGAGTGTATGTCCGGCGCCTAGGGGATCTGATCGTGGAACATTACCCGGAAAGGAAACGCCTGGGCAAACTCAAGGCCTTTACCCGCTTTTTGTTGCTCAGCCGCCCCGGCGCTCGCTCCTGGAAACGGCGCATTTTCCTCAGCCAGGATTTCATGGAAGCCCGGGCCTTTCTCGAGGAGACCTTCCCATGCCGGTAAAGAACGGCGGCGGCAGTCC
Organism: Candidatus Aminicenantota bacterium; assembly: GCA_026393775.1. Lineage (GTDB taxonomy): Bacteria > Acidobacteriota > Aminicenantia > UBA2199 > UBA2199 > UBA2199. The sequence goes on along the minus strand of JAPKZM010000193.1, from coordinate 2,335 downwards.
CGTGACCGTCGCTTTCAGCGGCGGCAAGGACTCCACTGCTGCAATACTCCTGCTTCGGGAACAGGGCTATGAGGTTCGGGCCTTGACCATGCGCCTCGGATTGACCAACGAGGATGAAAAACTGGCTAAAATTGAAACGCTGGCCCGGGCGCTGTCCGTTCCCTGGCAGGTGAGCGACCTGCGCAACGTCTTCAAGAAAAAGGTCTTGCGCTATTTTCTCGATGCCTACCGGACCGGCCTGACCCCGAACCCGTGCGTGGTCTGCAACCGCCAGGTCAAGTTCGGCCTGCTGCTGGCCGAAGCGGAAAAAAATTCCCACGGCGGCCTTTTTGCCAGCGGCCATTATGCCGACAAAGTCTGCCTTGAAGGCCCTGAAGGTCCCCGTGGAGGGCCCTTTAGGTCCCCGACGAGGGGGGGCCGATGGTTTTTGAAGGAACCCATCGACCGCCGCAAATCGCAGATCTATTTCCTGGCCATGATCGAACCCACCGTGCTGGAAAAAGTGATTTTTCCGATCGCCGCCCTGACCATTTCCCAGGTCCGAGCGAAGGTGGCCGGATTGCCGCTGGCCAATCCCGATGAAAGCCAGGATGTCTGCTTCCTGCAGGGGGAAAATCTGGGCGCCTATCTCTCCCGCCATCTGCCGGAAAGTTTCAAGGCCGGCGATATCGTCGACCGGTGTGGAAACAGGATCGGCCGCCACCAGGGAGCCATCCATTTCACCGTCGGCCAGCGCCGCGGCACCGGCCATGCCTCGGACCGCAGGCTGTACGTGGTCGGCCGCGACCTGGCCGCCAACACCGTCATGCTTGGCGACGAGAAGGACCTGCTTTCACGATCGTTGACCGTTAAAACTCCGGTTTTCTGGCGGCCGCTGGAAGTCGGCGAGAAGGTAACGGTGAAGGTTCGCTACCAGCTGCACGGCCATGAGGCCCGGATCAGCGAAGCATCCCCAGCTCTCATCCGTGCCGTTTTTAAGGAGCCGGTCAGGGCCGTGACCCCGGGCCAGTTCGCCGTGTTCTACGACAACGACATCATCGTCGCCGCTGGCGAGATCAGTTAAAAAAACAGTGTGAGTGTAGTCACATTAGGGTTTCAGCACGTTCTGGCAATAACTGAAACCATTTAGTGTGACTACACTTACCTCGTTATGCGTCCCTTGTCACGATAGCTCGTCTGCTTTACAAACCCCCAGCCCGGCGCTATAATCGCCTCTTGAGGTGAACGATGCCTGTCTATGATTATAAATGCCAGAAGTGCGGCTTGGTCTTCGAAAAATTCCTGCGTTCGCTCGCGGCCGTTTATTCGGTCAAATGCGAAAAATGCGGCAGCGCCCGGGTGAAGAAACTGGTCTCCTGCTGCGCCATCTCGTCTAGAGGCAAATCGGAAAGTGCCGGCTCCTCCAAGTCGTCCCATTCATGCGGGAGCTGTTCGAGCCACTCCTGCAGCACCTGCCATTAGCCGCCAAAAGCCAAAAGAAGCAGGTTCGAGGTTCGACGTTCGAAATTCGATGTAAAAGACAAGAACGGGCTTGGTTTTCTTTTCTTCCCTGGACCCTATACCCTGAACCCTAAACCCTGTTCTTCCTGCTGTAGACCACGTTGCCGGCAACAATGGTAAATTCGATCGCTCCCTGCCCCTCCCAGCCCAGGAACGGGCAGTTATTGGCCTTGGAGCGGAGATCCTTCTCCTCGATCTTGAAGCGTTTCTTCAGGTTAAGGATGGTCAGGTCGGCCGGACAGCCCGCCTTGACGCGGCCGCGGTCCTTGAGCCCGAGCACGCGGGCCGGGTTGGTGGAAAGCAGTTCGACCATGCGCTTGATGGTCAGTTGCTTGCGGCGCACCAGGCGGTCGTAGATGACCGCGAAAGTGCTTTCCAAGCCGATGACCCCGAAAGGGGCGAGCTCGAACTCCTTGTCCTTGTCGTCGCGGGTATGCGGGGCGTGGTCGGAGGCGATGCAGTCAATGGTGCCGTCCTGCAGGCCGCGGATCAGCTCCAGGCGGTCGCTTTCGCCGCGCAAAGGCGGTTTCACCTTGTAGACGGTGTTGTAGGTCTGGACCAGCTCTTCGTTAAGCAGCAGGTGGTGCGGGGTGGCGTCGGCGCTGACCGGGGTTTTCATCCGGCGGGCGTTGCGGATCAGCTCCACCGAGCCGGCGGTGGAAATATGGGTCAGGTGCAGCTGCGAGCGGATGCGCTCCTGCAGGATCAGGTCGCGGGCCACGATCACCTCCTCGGCGGCCTTGAGGATACCGCGCAGCCCGTACTTGTAGGAGATGAATCCCTCATTGACCTGCCCCTCCCCCGAGATCGAATGATCCTCGGGGTGCTCGATGAT
>JAPKZM010000167.1 GCA_026393775.1 Candidatus Aminicenantota bacterium | reverse complement strand
AAAACATGGCCAGACGCTCCACCCCGTACGTGATCTCCAACGAATTGGGATTGAGCTCCATGCCGCCGGCCTGCTGGAAATAAGTGAACTGGGTGATTTCCAGTCCATCGCACATCACCTGCCAACCGACGCCCCAGGCGCCCAGTGAAGGGGATGCCCAATTGTCCTCATCAAACTTGATGTCATGGATGCTGATATCCACACCAAGGTAAATCAGGCTGTCCAAAAACATTATTTGCCCTTCATTGGGCACCGGTTTTATAATAACCTGGAACTGATTGTGCTTTTGCACCCGGTTGGGATTCTGCCCGTAACGGCCGTCATCGGGCCGGCGGGCCGGCTGCCAGTAGGCCGCGCGCCAGGGTTTTTTGCCCAACACACGGAAAAAAGTGTCCGGGGACATTGTGCCGGCGCCGACTTCGTTGTCGTAGCCGGATGCGATATAACAGCCCCTTTCGGCCCAGAAGTCCTGCAGTTTCAGGATGACGTTTTGAATGCTCAACGGTTTTCTCCCTTGTGCCATTTCAAGACCGGCTGACGGGCGGCCAGGGTTTCATCCAAACGGCGCACCGGCGTCTGCCGCGGAGCCTGGAGCAACAGGTCGGGTTGCTCGCGGGCCTCCAGGAGTATCTTTTTCATGACCGCGATGAATTCGTCCAGGGTCTCCTTGCTCTCCGTCTCGGTGGGTTCGATCATCATCGCCCCGTGGACGATCAGCGGGAAATAAATGGTGAATGGATGGAAGCCGTAGTCGAGCAGCCTTTTGGCGATATCGAGCGTCTTTACCGGAAGGTTCTTGTCTGAGAAAACCACTTCGTGCAAGGTAGCGGTCGGATACGGCAGGTCGAGGACGTCCTGCAGTTTTTTCCGCAGGTAATTGGCATTCAGGACTGCGTCTTCGGCCACTTGCCGGACATTTTCCCGGCCCAACGAACACAGGTAAGCCAGGGCCCGGACCATGACCAGGAACTGGCCGTAAAAATTCTTTATCCGCCCGATCGAATGCGGAGCGGCGAAAACGACTCCGTACTTGCCGCCGTCCTTGACCACTCGCGGCACGGGGAGATAGGGCAGCAAATGGGCGGCCACACCGACCGGTCCGGAACCGGGGCCGCCGCCGCCGTGGGGAGTGGCGAAGGTCTTATGCAGGTTGATGTGCATGACATCGACCCCGAGGTCGCCCGGCCGGACGATGCCCAGCAACGCATTCAAATTGGCCCCATCCATGTACAAAAGCGAACCATTGGCATGAAGGGCGTCGGCGATGGCCGTGATGTTTTTTTCAAAAATGCCCAGCGTGTTGGGATTGGTCATCATCAAGGCGGCCACGTCATTCTTGAGAAAAGGGCGCAGGCCTTCGACGTCGATGATGCCCTCGGCGTTACTGGGAATTTCCCGGATCTCATAGCCGGCGAAATGGGCGGAACTCGGGTTGGTGCCATGCGCCGAATCGGGTATCAGCACCACCCGCCGCGGATCACCTTTCTCCTTCAGGTATTTCCTGACGATGAGCATGCCGGTGAATTCACCGTGGGCTCCGGCCGCCGGGGCGCAGGTAAAACCGGCCATGCCGGTCAGTGCCACCAGCCATTCTTCCAAGCGCGCCATCAATTCCAGGTTGCCCTGGACCAGCTCGTGCGGCGTGTAGGGGTGGGCCTGGAATTCTTCGCTGGCGGCCAGTTTTTCATTGATCTTGGGATTGTATTTCATGGTGCAGGACCCCAGGGGGTACAAGCCTTGGTCGAGCGAATAATTGAGCCGCGCCAAAGCCATGTAATGGCGGACGATTTCCACCTCGGATACCTGGGGAAAACCGGCGATGGCCGTCCGGAGCAAGCCCGGGTCGATGGCCGGCTTGGATTGGACCCTGCTCGCGCCCAGGCCGTGAGCCGTCTTGCCCTCGCGGCTTATTTCGAAGATCAGGTCAGGTAGCGGGCTCATGAATATTCTCCCATCGCCTGCAGCAGGCGATCGATGTCTTCCCGGCTGTGCACCTCGCTGAAGGCGAGAAGCACTCGGTTGCTGACGGTCGGATAGAACCAGTTCAAAGGAACACCGGCCAATATCTTGTTTTTTTTCAGCGCCGTCAGGAAGGCTTCGGCCGTGCCTTTCTTGATTTCCAACAGCACCTCGTTGTAAAAATTCTTCTGATAAACGATCCTGACCTGCCGGCTTTTGGCGGCTTTGCTGACGAAGTAGGCGGCATGCAAATGGCTGTCGCCGGCGGCCAGGGCCAAGCCGTCCTTGCCCATGGTGGCCAGATACATGCCGGCGCGCAGGGCGCACCAGGCTTCGTTGCTGCAGATGTTCGACGTTGCTTTCTCGCGCTTGATGTGCTGTTCACGGGTGGAAAGGGTCAGCACATATCCCCTTTTTCCATCCAAGTCCTTGGTCTGGCCGACGATTCGCCCCGGCATTTGCCTGAGAAATTCTTCCCGGGCGGTCATGAACCCCAGGTAAGGACCGCCGAAGCCCAGGGACAGTCCGAAGCTCTGGGCTTCGCCCGCCACCACGTCGACCGCGAAATCCGCCGCCGGGCGCAGGTAAGCCAGGGACATGGCCTCGGCTACGGCCTGGACGGCGTAGGCGTGCTGCGGATGCACGGCCTGCGCCAACACAGCGCTGTCTTCCACCACGCCCAGGAAATTGGGCGACTGGAAAACCAGGGCCGCCGTCTGGTCGTTCAGCTTGGCTTGCAGGTCGTTGAGGTTTATCCGGCCGTCCGCTTCGTTCACGTTCACGGTCACCAGTTCGATGGGCAAGTTCTGCGTGTAGGTGCGGACGACAGCCGAATATTCGGGATGAAGGCTGTCCGCCAGCAAGATGCGCTGCCGGCCCGATTTGCGCACGGCCAGCAGCACGGCCTCGGCAACGGCGGTAGCGCCGTCATACAGGGAAGCGTTGGCCACATCCAGGCCGGTGAGCATGGTCATCATGGTCTGGTATTCAAAAATGGCCTGCAAGTTGCCCTGACTGACCTCGGGCTGGTACGGTGTGTACGGGGTCAAAAACTCTCCCTTGGCGCTGAGGTAGGCGACCACCTCGGGGATAAAATGGGCGTACGCGCCGGAGCCCAGGAAACTGAGGTAGCCCGGGAACAAGTTTTTGCGGCCCATGGCCTTGAATTCGGCGATCAATTCTGGTTCGGATAGGGCGGACGGGATGGCGGCGAGGTCGAAATACGACTTGTCCGCCGGGATGGATTTGAAAAGCTCTTTGCTGTCGTCAATACCGATGGCTTTCTTGATTTCCTCTCTGGCCGTATCAGTAAGAGGCAAATATCTCATTTTTCATTCTCCGGCGATTCCCCGCAAATATTCCTCGTATTTTTTATGATCCAAGAGCTCTTTCACTTCATCCGGCTGCTTTATTTTCATTTTAAAAAGGGAACCCTCGCTGTAAGGTTCCTGGTTGACAAGTTCCGGGTTGGCAGCCAGCTTGGGGTTGACCTCGATGATCGTTCCGGACAGCGGAGCGAACACATCGGAAACAGCCTTGACCGATTCAATATTGGCGGAGGGGTCACCTTTTTTCAATTCCTTGCCCAAGCCGGGAAGTTCGACATAGACGACGTCTCCCAGTTCGTGCTGGGCGTAATCGGTGATGCCGACCATGGCACTGTCGCCTTCCAGGCGGACCCATTCATGCTCCTTGGTAAAAAGCAATTTTTCTAATTCCATTCATTCCTCCTGCTTATTTCTTTGTATAAAAAGGTGTTTTCACAACTTTTGCGGCCGCCCGCCTTTCGCGGATACCGATCTCGAATTCACTGTCGATCGCGGCGCTTTCCACCGGGAGGTACGCCAGGCCGATGGGTTTCTTTAAGAACGGGACGAAGGTTCCCGAAGTAACAGTCGCGAATTCCTTACCCAGCACATAGACCGGATAACCATGGCGAGCGATCCCCTTGTCCAGCAGTTCAAAACCGATCAGTTTGCGGCGGATACCCTCGGCCTTTTGCCTGGCCAGAAAATCCCGGCCGATGAAAGGATCTTTATTGAGCCTTAAAATCCAGCCCAGGTCCGCTTCCAGTACCGTGTGGCTGTCATCGATATCGTTGCCGTAGAGAGCCATTTTAGCTTCCAGACGCAGGGTGTCCCGGGCCCCGAGCCCGGCCGGCAGGGCGTCGTATTTTTCGCCTTTTTCAGCCAGGGCCAGGAATAATTTGCTGGCCGCGGCGGCGTCCGAACGGAAATAAATTTCAAAGCCGTCCTCGCCGGTATAGCCGGTACGGGAGACAATGGCTTCGAGTCCCGACACCCGGGCCATGCTGAAATTGTAATAGGCGATGGTAGAGAGGTCGGTATCGGTGAATTCCCGCAAAAGCTTTTCCGATACCGGTCCCTGCACGGCGATCTGCGAATACTCTTCGCTGCGGTTTTCAACCTGCACGGCGAACTGGGCCGTATTTTTTTTCATCCATTGGAAGTCTTTCTCGATGTTGGCGGCATTGACCACCAGCAGGTATTCGTTTTCATTCATCATGTAGACCAGCAGGTCATCCACGAAGCAGCCCTTCTCGGTCAACAAGGCCGTGTACTGGATCTTTCCCGGCTGCAGCTTCGCGGCGTCATTGGAGGTCAGGTACTGAACGGCTTTCAAGGCATCCTTGCCGCGGAACCAGATCTCGCCCATGTGGCTGACATCAAAAATTCCGCCCGTGGTACGGACGGCCATGTGCTCGGTATTCACCCCCGAGTACTGGATCGGCAGGTCCCAGCCGCAGAATTCGACCATTTTTGCTTTGAGAATATAATGCGCTTCATTGATTTTGGTTTTTTTCATTTTTTTTCTCCAAAAACAAATTTATAAACTAACACAGCTGACCATAAAAATCAAGGGAAAAGCGGAGTTTGACAAGCCTTTCGCGGCAGTATATAGTTCAATTATATGCATGGGAGCAGGGGAAATATGCGTTTTCCGCACCAGGACAAATTCGTTGCCGAAATTGCCGCTTCGCTTCAAGCCGCGCGCAACGCCCGCGCCTTTCTAGGCGAATTTCCGCATCTCCTGCAAAAATATTTCCCGTTGGCCCGCTGTATCCTTTATTATAAGGAGCCTGAAGGCAACTCGTTCCGGCCCTACTCCGGCGGCGAGGCAAGGGAAAAAGAGTTGCCGCTCATCCGCGAAGAAGCCAACCTGATCGAAAGCTTCACCAACCGCAGCGAGTTTTTGCTGGATACAGCTCAAAGCCATTTTCACTTCGACATATTCAACCGTGACAGCGACGATTTATTCAGGAAAGAAGCCCTCAACCTGGTCATTCCGCTGCGCGCGCGCAACTATTTTCGCGGCCTGCTGCTGGTCAACCTGGCAGTCCGCGCCGTGAAGTCAGCCCCCGAACTGGCCGCCGCTGCGCAAACGGCCGCGCTCCTGTTCATCCCACTGATTGAAGCCGAACAAATGGAATTCACCAACGATAAGAATTATTACCGGCTATTCAAGTTCGATCGTTTGGTTCTGCTCGGACAAATGGCAGCCTCTCTGGCCCACGAATTGCGCACGCCGCTCACCACTGTACTTTTTGAGATATCCGCCATAAAAAGCCAGCTCCCGCAGAAGGAAGAAATCAGCAGCGCCTACGAAAAGATCAACCACGAGATCATCCGCGCCAATCAAATGATCGAGTCCCTGCTGGTATTTTCGAAATTCAAGGAGCTGAATATCGCCCCGGTGTTGCTGCGCGAGTTTTGCCAACGCATCCTGCAGGAAATCCCGAATAAAAAAATCCCGCCCGGGATGAAAGTGACGCTGCAGGCTGAAAAAGAAATTCAGTTGGCCAGCGACGGCAACCGACTGAAGCAGGTATTCATCAATGTCTTTTTCAACGCCCTGGAAGCGCTGAACGGAAAGGGAAACGGAGAAATCGTCATCCGCATTTACAGCGAATACAACGATCTGCCCAAACATATCCGTCACATCATCTCCATCACCGATAATGGACCGGGGATTCCCGCCGCTATCAAGGACAAAGTCTTGCAGCCGTTTTTCACCACAAAAAAAGAAGGCACCGGATTGGGGTTATATATTTCCTATAGCATCATGAAGACACTGAAGGGGGACTTGGAAATTCAAAGTTCCGGGCAAGGCACGCGGGTCAACCTGATTCTGCCGGCGAGGTAAAGGATGAAAAGCAAAAAGCACATACTTCTCGTTGAAGACGACCAACCGCTACGCGAATCGATCAAGAAATTCCTTATGCAAAACGAGTTTCTGGTAGCAGAAAGCTCGACAATGGCCGGGGCTTTAAGCCAACTGGCCGCCGACGGTTTTGACCTGATTTTGCTGGACTTGTCCCTACCCGATGGCAATGGCCTGGATATTCTGGATCAGTATTCCGGAAAATACCGTGATCGCATCATCGTGCTGACCGGCACCGGTTCAATTGAAACCGCCGTCCTATCCATGAAAAAGGGGGCGCATGATTTTTTGCAAAAGCCGGTCAATCCCGAGATCTTGCTCCTGACCCTGAAACGGGCTATCGCCTTCCTGCACGCCCAGGACGATTGCTTCCATCTCAAGCAGGAGATCGGCGCCACGGCCGGATTTGACAAGTTCATATTCAAAAGTGAACAGATGGCCAAAGTAATTGGCATGGCCAGACAATACGCGAGCACCTCCCATACCATATTGATCAGCGGTGAAACGGGCACCGGCAAGGAGATCATGGCTCAAGCTATCCATGCCGGCTCCACACGCAGGCACCAGCCCCTGGTTTCGGTCAACTGCGCCTCCATCCCAGAAAACCTGGCCGAATCCGAACTTTTCGGCTATAAAAAAGGAGCTTTTACCGGGGCGATACGTGATAAGGGCGGGTATCTGGGACTTGCAGACGGAGGTACCCTATTCCTTGATGAACTGGGTGAACTAAACCAGAATATGCAGGTCAAACTGTTGCGTATCCTT
>JAPKZM010000327.1 GCA_026393775.1 Candidatus Aminicenantota bacterium | reverse complement strand
GAAGAGCTGCGCCGCTTGCGGGCGGCATGCGAGAAGACGCTCGACATCTACAACCGCGTCGGCAAGGCGGCCAAAGCGGGGATGAGCGAAAAGGAATTGGCCGGCTGGATCACCCGTCAGCGTGAAAAAATGGGGCTCGAGCCTGCCTGGGAGATCAGCAGCTGCCCGGCCGTTTTCAGCGGCCCCCAGGAAGTAGGCGCCCACTCGGCGCCCACGGGCAACATCCTGAAGCCCGGCCATATCTTCAACATCGATTTCGGGGTCAAGGTGGACAAATACTGTTCCGATCTGCAACGAACCTGGTACATCCTGCGGACCGGGGAGAAACAAGCGCCTCCCGAAGTGCAGCGCGGGTTTGCCGTCCTGCTCGAGTCGATCCGCCTCGCCTTCGCGGCCCTGAAACCGGGGGCGCGCGGGTTGGATATCGACACCATTGCGCGCGGCCACATCGTCTCCCAGGGCTACGAGGAGTACCCACATGCATTGGGGCACCAGGTGGGGCGCGATGCCCACGACGGCGGCGCCCTGCTGGCTCCTGCCTGGGAAAGATACGGCAATCTGCCGTTCATTCCCCTGGAAAAGGACCAGGTATTCACCATTGAACCGCGCATCTATATCAAGGATTACGGCGTGGCCACGGTCGAGGAAATGGCGGTCATCAATGCCGGCGGCGCCGAATACCTATCCCGACCCCAACAGGAACTGATTTTAATCAAACCCGCCCGATAAAACAGCCATGAGCGAACCAGCGGTCAAAATAAAAAAGCCGGTTTGGCTGAAAGCCTCGATCCCGTCCGGGGACGACTATTTTCACTTGAAAAACAAACTCGCGGAAAAAGGCCTGCCCACCATTTGCCAGAGCGCCAGATGCCCCAACATCGCGGAATGCTGGAATCACAACCAGGCCACTATCTTGATCATGGGGGCCGTCTGCACGCGCGACTGCCTGTTTTGTTCAGTGCCCACGGGAATCCCATCCGGACTGGATGAAACGGAAGATCAGAAGGTATGGCAAATAGCCGAATTGATGGAGCTTTCTTACCTGGTCATCACCTCGGTCACCCGGGACGACCTGCCGGACAAGGGGAGCGGTCATTTCGCCGAGATCATCCGCCTGCTGAAAAAAAATCGCCCGCAAATGAAAGTCGAGGTGTTGATCCCTGATTTCAGCGGCGAGAGCCGGTTGCTGGATACGGTTCTGCAGGCCGCGCCGGATGTCCTGGCCCATAACGTCGAAACCGTTCCCGGCCTATACCCGCGCCTCAACCGCCGCGCCGAAGCGTACCGCCACTCGCTGCAGATACTGGCGCACGCCAAAAAAAAAGGCGGGCTGGTCAAAACCGGGCTGATGGTCGGACTTGGCGAAACGCGGGCGGAAGTAGGGGCGTTGTTCGGCGATCTGAAGGCGATCGGGGTCGATCTTTTGACCATCGGCCAATATTTGCAGCCGGATAAACACTGCCTCCCGGTGGCCGCATATTATCCCCCCGTGGAATTCGCCGAACTGAAAGAAGTTGCGGCAACGTTCGGCTTCAGCGGGATCGAAGCGGGTCCGTTCGTTCGGAGTTCGTACCGTGCCGAACAATTATTCAAGGCGGTGGTGAATTGAGATACGTGATTTTCAGTGACATCCACAGCAACATCGAGGCCTTTGAAAAATTGCTCAGCCTGAAAAAGATCGGCCATGCGGACAAGTATCTTTTCCTCGGCGATCTGGTCGGATACGGGCCGAATCCCGACGAGGTGGTCAGCCAATTCCGGAAGCTGCCGCGGGTGAATTTCGTGCGCGGCAACCACGACAAGG
>JAPKZM010000107.1 GCA_026393775.1 Candidatus Aminicenantota bacterium | reverse complement strand
GTACGACTACTGTAGTTGCTGGTCGTGCTCGGCGGTCATGGTCATTGAAAAAGCGTTGTTGTGGTCATTCTTGAGGCATATACGTAGGCGCTCCCCAATGAATCACGGAGTAGGCCGGGCCGGCGTGCCGCTGACCATCGTGCAGCAGATCCTGGGCCATGCCAACCTGAACACAACGGCAGTTTACCTGCAATTTTCCGGGCAGGAAGCCAAGACAATTTTAAAAGACCGGGGCCTTATATAAAACTATTTAATTTTTTTATAAAAGTGATTAATTCATTATGTTTTGATCCCGGCATATTGCGCATCGCCTCAGCAAAAACATGACGGAGTAGTGACAGGTCGCGACCTGTCACTACAAAACAGAAAGTCTTGAGGCAATGATGCCCTGGACCTTTTCGGTCAGAGTGTTTTTTTCGGCGGCACTTAAATCCTGAAGCCTGATTGGGGGATGAATATGAAGCCGCACATTCCCCGGCGTGATGCGGCCGCGGTTGCCTTCCCGCAGCCGGTAGGAGCCGTCGATGGTCAGCGGCACGATGGCCGCGCCCGAGCGGGAGGCCAGCTTGAAACTGCCGCCCTTGAAACGGTTCATCACTCCCGACTTGCTGCGCGTGCCTTCGGGGAAAACAACCAGCGACCGGCCCGCTCTAAGGTCTTCGATGCCCCGGGCAATGGCCCGGGCCGACTGGCGCGGGTCCTTGCGGTCGAGAAAAATGCAACCCAGCAGCTTCATCCAGATGCCGACGATGGGCAAACGGCTGTTTTCCTTTTTGGAAATGAAGCCCTTGAGCCCGGGAACATAGCCGAGCAGGAGCGGAATGTCAAAAGCCCCCTGGTGATTGGCTATAAAAAGTACGCCGCCGCCGGCAGGGAGGTTTTCCAGTCCCGAAACTTCGACCCGGCCGCCGGCGATGCCGATCAGGAGCCTGGCCCAGGTGCGGGTGGTCCAATCCAGGAATTTCGCCTGCCCTTGCCTGCGGCCGAGGAACCCGAGCGAGAAATATGCCAGCAGGAAAAGCGGGGAAAGCAGTTGCAGCAGCCAGAAGCAAGCAAACCAGAAAATCGTGCGCGGCATGGTCTCCTTCGTTAGGCCCCATCTTAACTAAAATCGATCCGGGATGCAATCCAAGGCGCAGCCACTTTTGCCTTCTAGCGCCATTGCCAAAGGGCCGGCAGTGTGGTATACTTGAACATACGTTTAGGCGATTTGTTTCCTGAGAATGGGCAACCCTGCACTGAATCATCCCTATCAAGAACCTTAAAGAGCTATATTCGGACAAGCATTGATTTTGTCGAAGCATGGTCCCTGCGGTCGGAACGAATCTCCGAAGGAGCTTTGAGCCATGGAACAAGCGGTCCTGCAGAAAATACGCAATATCGGCATCGTGGCCCATATCGATGCCGGCAAAACCACCACCACCGAGCGCATTCTCTTCTTTACCGGCCTCATTCACCGCACCGGCGAGGTGCATGACGGACAGGCAGTGATGGATTTCATGAAACAGGAGCAGGAGCGGGGCATCACCATCTCCTCAGCCGCGATCACCACTCACTGGAAGAACTACCAGGTCAATATCATCGACACTCCCGGCCACATCGATTTCACCGTCGAAGTCGAGCGCTCGCTGCGCGTCCTGGACGGCATCATCATGGTCTTCTGCGCCGTGGGCGGCGTCGAGCCGCAAAGCGAGACCGTCTGGCACCAGGCCGACCGCTACAAGGTGCCGCGCATCGCTTTCATCAACAAGATGGACCGCCAGGGCGGCGATCTCTTTCAAACGATCGCCATGATGAACGAAATGTTGGGCGCCAACGCCTTGGCCTACCAGCTGCCCATCGGCAGCGAGGAAAATTTTCGCGGCGTCGTCGACCTGGTAAAAATGCAGGCCGTCACCTACCGCGAGATGGAGATGGCGACCGGCCCCATCCCGGAGGACATGCTGGCCAAGGCCAAGGAGTTCCGCGCCAAGATGATCGAAAGGCTGGCCGATTTCGACCTGGAGCTGATGGAGAAATTCCTCAACGACGGTCCGATCGGCGAGGAAGACATCCAGCGCGCCACCCGCCACGCCGTGCTGACCCTGGGCGTCACCCCGGTTTTTTGCGGTACCGCCTTCAAGAACAAGGGCATCCAGCTGCTGCTCGACGCCGTGGTGGACTACCTGCCCTCGCCCATCGACCGCGGCATCATCGTCGGCAGCGACCTCAGTGATCCGGAAAAATCGATTTCGCGCAAGCCTTCGACCAAGGAGCCTTTCACGGCCCTGGCCTTCAAGATCATCAACGACGCCTTCGTCGGCCAGCAGACATTCGTCCGCGTCTACTCGGGAGAGCTCCCGGCCGGGAGCTACATTTACAACCCGATCAAGGACAAGCGCGAACGGATCGGCCGCATCCTGCGCATCCACGCCGACAGCCGCGAAGAGATCGAACGTATCGGCGCCGGCGACATCGCCGCCCTGATCGGCACCAAGTTCACCACCACCGGCGACACCCTGTGCAGCGAAAACGAACCGCTGCTGCTGGAAAACATCCATTACCCGGAAACCGTCATCGACTTGAAGATCGAACCGCCTTCCGCCAAAGAACGCGACAAACTTTCAGCGGCATTGCATAAACTGTCCTTGGAGGACCCTTCCTTCAAAGTCCATTTTGACGACGAGACCGAGGAAACCGTCATTTCGGGCATGGGCGAGCTGCACCTGGAAATCATCGTCGACCGGCTGAAAACCGAACACCATATCGATGTCCAGGTCGGCAAGCCCGCCGTGGCCTTCCGCGAAGCCATCACCCAGGAAGCCATGGCCAACCACAAATTCAAGAAACAGACCGGCGGCAAGGGCCAGTTCGCCCATATCGTCATGCGCCTGGAGCCCAATCCCGGCCTGGGATTGGAATTCATCAACAATATCAAGGGCGGCAACATTCCCAAGGAATTCATCCCGGCCATTAACAAGGGTTTTCTGGCTTCCATGGAAAAAGGCCCCTATGCCGGTTACCCCATGATGGACGTCAAGTTCGTCCTGCTCGACGGCAGTTTT
>JAPKZM010000244.1 GCA_026393775.1 Candidatus Aminicenantota bacterium | reverse complement strand
CACCGCTATTTCGGAGGCCAATATGGAATCTTCGGCAAAGAATCCTTTGTGAAAAAGGGACTCAGGGTCTGATTAATTCTTTTTTTTTCTTTTTGCGCAGCACCCAGCCGGAAATATTCCGCTGGCGCTGGCGGGCGATTGCCAGGGCGTTGCGGGGGACGTCTTCGGTGATGGTGGAGCCGGCGCCGATATAACTATCGCGGTGAACGATGACCGGGGCCACCAATTCGGTGCCGGAGCCAATGAAGACATTGTCTTCAATGACAGTGGGATTCTTTTTTGCGCCGTCGTAATTGCAGGTAATGGTGCCGGCGCCGATATTGACCTTTCTGCCCACGCGGGCGTCGCCGATATAGGTCAGATGCATGGCTTTCGAGTTCTGACCCAGGACGCTTTTTTTCATCTCCACGAAATTGCCGATTTTCGCCCCTTGCCTGATCAAAGAACCGTTGCGCAAGTGGCAATAGGGGCCGAGCTGGACGTTCTTGTCGATGCGCGAATCGCGTATGACCGACCCGGGCAGGATCAAGCATTGGTCGCCGACAAGCGAATTTTCAATGAAACAATTGGGATATATCCGGACATTTTTACCGATCCGCGATTCACCCTTAATGACCACTCCCGGTCCGATCGTGGTGTTCTTGCCGACCGGGACGAGGCCGTCCATGAAAAAATTGCCGAAATCCTCAACCCGGACCCCTTTTTTTTGCAAGTAGCGGACCTGCAGGTCGATCACCGCGCTTTCGACCCGGCGCGGCTCTGTCTCGAGGTGAAGAACTGGAAGCGCGTGAGCCAAAGGCAAGGGCCGGGCTTCTTTGCCGGCCTTCAACTTCTTGAAGAGGCCGGGCTTCAGGGCGATTTTTTTCTCTGCCAAAAAAGATTTGGAAACGATGAAAAAGGGACTGTTTGCCGGGGCATAGAGCCATTGTCTCGCGCGGTCCTGGTTTTTTAACCAGCGCCGGAGTTCCCGGAGGACGGCTGCGTTGGCAACGGGAAATTCGGCCAAAGTGAAGATGAACAGGAAATCAAAGTTGCCCCCGGCATGCGGCAAGGGGAAAAACGTGCAGAATGGATAAAACCGCTCCAGCCAGAAACGCAAGCTTCGGTCGCGGAAGATGAATTTGTCAAGCGCGGGGCGAGAACAATCAACTACCGCGGCGATCATTCCACGAGGTTCAGAAAATCCTGGTTTTGCAGCAGCGGTTCGAAATCGGGCTCATTGTAGACGATGACCTTATAGGTAGCGTCCTTTTTGACGCATTTCTCCACGTAGCGCAAGGAGCTGGCCGTGTCTTCCTTTTTCAGATAGGCGGTAGCGATGAGGAAATAAAGATAGGCGTCCTTATAGTTTTCTTTTTCGGCGCGGTTGAACAGCTCGAGAGCCTTATCCATGTTTCCGGCATTCAGCTGGTAGACGCCTTCCCAGACGTAATCCTCATTGGATTCCAGCTTGATCGTCGCCGGATGCAACTGCGCCTGGGTGATGGCGTAGTGCACCTTTACCCGGGTTTGAATCTCCAGCACGCTGTAGAATTCCGAATCTTTGTAGGTTTCAATTATTTGTTTAAAGGCCGCGTCCGCCTTGTGGTAGCTTTTCTTATGGAACAGCAGCAGCGCTTTTTCGTATTCTCCGGTGATCGTCTGCAGTTCCTTTTCTTCCTTGAGCTTCATCTTGCCAACCTCCAGAGATTCATTTTACCTCTTTTGCGGACTTTTTTCAACAGCATACGGGCGGAAAGGACGGATTGAAAGAATGGACTTAAAAACTACTTGCCGGTCGCGTAACGCTCGGGGATCACGCCGAGCACTTCGCATCCCGCTCCTTTGGCGATATCGATGATGCGCAGTACTTCTTGGTAAGGCAGGGTTTCGTCGGCCCTGATGAAGATGGTCTTATCCTGGCGGATCTGATACATATCCCGCAGCCTGTTTTCCAGCAGGTTTAGCTCGATGGGGTCCTGATTTATTTTTATGGCTTTATCGCTTTCCATAGTAAGAACAACGGCGTTTGTCGGGCCGCCATCTGTGGGTCCAGTACCACCGGTTTCCGGCAGCTTGATGTCGATTCCCTTCTGCAGGACAGGGGTGATAACCATGAAAATGATGAGCAGAACTAGCAAAATATCGCATAAAGGGACTACGTTTGGTTCTGATTTTGATTTGCTGGCACCTATATCAACGCTCATGACGGACCTCCTCGATGAAAGTGATAATTTAGCAGATAAAAAAAATAAAGTCAAGCCCATTGCGAAAAAATATTTTTCCGCCCCTTGACTTCACCTCCTAACGCGGGGAATTTGAAAAAACAAGTTTTTTTGCTATAGTAAGTTCATGCAAGCCGAGTCCCTTTTATCCGAATTTACCCTGACCTGCATGCTGGAAACCAGCGTCAGCCGTTTCCGCCATCGCCCCGCCCTGGGCATGGCCTTTGAAAAACCGATAACCTATGGCGATTTCTACAATTCGGTGATCGGCATGGCCCGTATTTTGAAGAAACAGGGAGTGTCGAAGGGAGACCGGATCGCCATTCTGGGCGAGAACTCTCCCAACTGGGGGATTGCCTATTTCGCCGCCGTTCTGAGCGGGGCCATCGTCGTGCCGATCCTGCCCGACTTTTCCGAGGCCGACATCCACCATGTCCTGACCGACTCGGAGGCAAAAATTCTGTTCACGACCCAAAAACAGATGGAGAAGGTCCTGGGCCTGCGCGAGCACAAATTACAGTCGGTGATCACCCTCGACGATTTCACCGCCGAGAACGACTGGCTGCCGGTGGAGCCCTTTTCCAAGTTCATCGAGAAAGCGCTGAATTTTCTGCGCCAGATCCCCGACAAGATTGGCTTGAAATCAGGCGATATCGGGGAAGACGACGTCGCCTCGATCATTTATACCTCGGGAACCTCCGGCCACTCCAAGGCGGTCATGCTGACCCATAAAAATTTCATCGTCAACGTGCTCGCCGCCGACACGCTGATCGCTGTCCGCCCCGATTGGACCTTTCTTTCCGTCTTGCCCCTGTCGCACACCTATGAATTCACCCTGGGTTTCCTGTTCCCGCTGCTCCGGGGGGCGAGGATCGTTTACACCGGCAAAACCCCGACGCCCAGCGTGCTGGAAAAGATTTGCCGCCAGGAAAAACCCACCATCATCGCCGCCGTGCCCCTGATCATGGAGAAAATATACAAGAAAAAGGTCCTGGCCGCCTTTGAAAAGAGCTTGATCGTGAAAGTTATTGCCAAGGTCCCTGGTTTTAAAATGAAAATATACCGGAAGATCAAGAACAAGCTGATCGATTTCTTCGGCGGCGAGCTCCAGATCATGGCCATCGGCGGAGCGGCCATCAACCTCGAAGCGGAAAAGTTTTTAAGAAAGTCGGGCTTCCCTTATCTGATCGGCTACGGGCTGACCGAGTCCGCCCCGCTGCTGGCCGGCGGACCCTGGGGCGATGAGACCATCCCGGTGGGATCGACCGGAAAGCCGATCCCCGGAGTGGAGATCAAGATCGTCGGCGCCGATGCGCGCAGCGGCATCGGGGAGATCTACGCCCGAGGCGGAAACATCATGAAGGGGTATTACAAGAACCCGGCCATGACCCGGGAAGTGATCGATGACCAGGGCTGGCTGCGCACCGGCGACCTGGGGGGTTTTGACAAGTTCGGCAACCTAAGCATCCGCGGCCGCTGCAAGAACATCATCCTGATGTCCAACGGCGAGAACATCTATCCCGAAGCCATCGAAGACAAGATCAATGCCTGCATGCATGTTTCCGAATCCCTGGTAATGGAAAACAAGGGGCTGCTGGAAGCCTGGGTTTACCTCGATTACGACCTGATCGATGAGGAAACCAAGGGCAAGAGCGAGAAACAAAAACTGGCATACATCGACGAATTGCTGGAAAAATTAAAGGTGGTCATCAATCCCCAGTTGGCCGCTTTCTCGCAGATATCCCGTTTTGTCGAGCACAAGGAACCGTTTGAAAAGACCGCCACCCACAAGATCAAGCGCTATCTGTACACCCATTGAGGTGCTGCGCACACGCGAACGCAGGCGCTGACGCGCACGCGAACGCAGGTGCTAGCGCACACGCGGGCGCTGAAGCGGATTTAATTTTTTATGACAATGCTCAGCTTGCTATTTTGCAGGCTGATGCTGACTTCGGCCTCCACCAGGTTATGGGTCAGCATCTTGGCTTTCATGCTGTTGATGACCTTGTCCTTGTCCTGGGCTGTCTTGCTGTTTTTGGGCAGCATCTGCAAGTAGGCCGCGAACATTTTTTCAAAACTGTTTTCATCGTTCAGACTCAGATGGATATCCTTCTGGGATTTGCTTTGATGGGGCTGCGCCTGTGATTGCGGCTTGACCTTGGCTTGCGGCGGAAGCACGGCCTCCTTTTTTTTCTGCAGCTTGGAGATCCCCGATTCCGATTCGTTCAGCTGTTTCAGCCACAGGTTGTTGTAAAGGCTGAACCTGGCGGCCAGGTTCTGGATGATCATGCTCATCTTGGCCGTTTTGGCTCCACCGTAGATCAGCTTCCTAATGGCCTTTTCGCACTCTTCCCTCTCCTGTTCGGGCGGCTGCTTGGATTCGCCGGCAAAAAAGAGGATGTACTTCGACTTCAGTTCGTCGATCTTCCGCTCCAGGGCGGCGACTTCGTTTTCCGAAGCGGTCGAGCCTGGGTTCAGGCGGTCATCCTCGATCATGGTTTACCCTTTAATATGTTTTGGCTGTTTCTTCGCCGGCCAGGACACGCTCCACTCCTTCGGCCAGGGCCTGCATCTCATCCTCGCCGGGATAGACATGCAGTGGAGCGATGAACTGTATGCGCTGGCGGATCAGCTCGACGAAAAACTCATTGAAGGCGATGCCGCCGGTGATGAGGATCGCGTCGACCCGGCCGTCGACCACGGTGCTCAGGCCGCCCGCCTCCTTGGCCACCTGGTAGGCCATGGCCTGCACGACCTCCACGGTTTCGCGGTCCCCGGCCAGGTATTTGTCCTTGATCTTGAGAAAGTCCTTGCTGCCCAGGTAGGAGAACAGACCGCCCGATCCGAAAACGGCCTTTTCAAAGGTCTTGTAGGGCAGGTTGTTCTCGCAGATGTAGCGCGCCACTTGCAGGGTGGGCAGGCCGCCGCTGCGGTCGGCGGAGAAGGCGCCTTCTTCGGCGGGGTTGACGGCGTCGATCATGCGCCCGTCCTTGTGGATGGAGAGCGAATTCCCGGTTCCCAGGTGGATGACCAGCAAGGTGATTTTCCGGTAATTCAGTTTTTTTTCGCGGCAGAAGCGCTTGGCCACGGCTTTCATGTTCAGGGCGTGGGTCAGCATCACCCGGCTGAAAAGGCGGTGGCCGGAATAGCGGGCCAGGGGTTCGGCCTCATCTACGGAGACGGGGTCGACGATATAGCAGGCGATCCTCAGTTTCTGGGCGATGGAGTAGCCGATCTGGGCCGCCAGGTTGGAAGCGTGGGAACCCTGGCGGGCTTCGATCAGGTCGGCGATCATCGCCGGGTTGACGACGTAAGTGCCGCTGGCCAAGGGCTTGAGCAGCCCGCCGCGGGCGGCCACGGCCTGGATATCGGACAGAGCGATTCCCTTTTTCCCCAAAAACTCGTAAATCAATTCTTCGCGGAAATCCTTCTGGGCATTGATGTCGTTGAAACGGGCGAGTTCTTCGTCCGTGTGCTTGATCGATTCGACCCAGCGAGGGGCGGCTCCGTCGTAAACGGCGACCTTGGTGGAGGTGTTGCCGGGATTGATGACCAGGATCAGTTTGGCTTTCTTTGCCATTTTGCTCCTCACAGACGGGATTTGATGTATTTGCCGACGATGAGCTCCAGCTTTTTATAGGTCTTTTCCGGGATCATGGCCGGCGCCGTGATGATCGACGTGGCCAGGGCGCTGGCGCAAGCGCACGCTTCCCGCTTTTCGGGGATGGCGCCGATGATCAGCGGCAGCAGCTTTTTGACGCCGGCCACGGCCTTGTTCAGGTTGGCCACGACCATTTCCACGCTGACCGATTCCTCGCATTGGTGCCAGCAGTCGTAGTCGGTGACAAGGGCCAGCGGCAGAAAGCACATTTCAAGCTCCCGGGCCAGCTTGGCCTCGACGGCCTGGGTCATGCCGATCAGGGAAAATCCCAGTTGCCGGTAGGCCAGGGATTCAGCGCGGCTGGAAAACTGCGGCCCTTCCATGTTGCAGTACGTTCCTCCCAGGTGGGCGGCCAGTCCCGATTCCCTGGCCAGGTTGTACGCCTTTTCTCCCAGTGAACGGCAGGTGGGGTCGGCCATCGGCACGTGGGCCACGATGCCGTTTTCAAAAAATGTTTTCTCCCTTTTAAAAGTCATGTCGAAATACTGGTCGGGGATCACCAGTTCGCCGGGCTGCAACTCCTCTTTCAGCGAACCAACGGCGGTGATGGAAAATAAATACTCCACCTTAAGCATTTTCATGGCGTATAAGTTGGCCCGGTAATTGACCTCGGAAGGGTTCAGGAAGTGGCCGTGGCCGTGCCGGGACAAAAATGCCACCGAGCGGTCGCGCAGCCGGCCGAGCATGAGTTTTTCCGTGGGTGAACCGAAGGGGGTCCTCAGCTTGACGGCATGAACGTCTTCCATGCCTTCCAGGTTGTAAAAGCCGCTGCCGCCGATAATGCCGATTTCCGCGTATTCCATGGCTTCTCCTTGTGCCGTTGTGCCAGGATGATTATTAAAGAAAAACCTTTCAAAGTCAATAAAGTTCGGCCGCGGCCTGGCAATTCATTTTGAAAATCCGTCTAATCCATTGTGAATCATTGAGGGCTGAAATGTCTGTATTAATGGAAAATATCCTTATCCAACGCTGGAATTCCGCGGCGACAGCCCTGGAACTTGACAATTTCAGCGCTTTGCTGGTAATACGGCAGGTGATGGAGCGAGTATTCACGGACGATCTTGACCTGCTGCGATCGGTGATCGCCGGCGATGTGGCGAACTGGCAGAAATTTGTCTTAAAATATGCCAATTTCATTTACCGGGCGACCGGCAAATACTGCGAAGATTACGACGAAAAAATGGCGGTATTCCTGCATATCCTCGAAAAATTGCGTGAGGAACGCTTCTCGCGCTTGAGCCGCTTTGAAGGCAAAGCCAAGCTCTCCACCTGGCTGACGGTCGTTTCCCGCCGCCTGGCCCTCGATTTTTTACGGGCCAAATACGGCCGTGATTTTCGCTTGAAAAAGATCAGGGTAATTTCCTACGATGCCGTGCCCGCCTTCTTGAAACACCTGGTCGACAGTGGCAATCCGGAACAGGAAATGGCCGGCGCCGAACAGAGACGGGCACGGGACAAGCTGACGCAGGCGCTGCGACTTGCGCTGCAAGGCTTGTCGGCCCAGGAACGCCTGGCCATCCAATTGGTCTATTTCAAGGGGCTGAAAATCAAGGAGGCGGGAAGCCTGCTCAAGGTGCCTTCCATCTACAAGTTCATTGCCAGGGCCTTGGAGAAGATCAAAATCCAGATGGAGAGCCAACCGCAATTTTCCCGGTCCGATGTCTCGGCCGCCCTGAGGGAGGAAATTCATGACTGACCATATCCGCAGCGAAGAGTTAGCGGCATATGTGGACGGATTGCTGAGCGCGGCTGGCAGAAGCGCCCTGGAAAGCCATATTGCAGGTTGCCCGGAATGCCTGGATGAATTGGCCGATGTCACCGCCCTTATGAACGGCCGCCAGGAAAAAATACCGGCTCGTTTTTTGGAACCGGTCCTGGGAGAGAAAAACAAGAGCCGCCGATCCATCTTACCCCTGCGCCTGATCTTTGAAACGGCCGCCGCTCTGGTGGTCGTGGTTTTCATCGGATATTTATTTATCAGCGGCAATCGCTTTTGGCAAACTCCCGAACCTGGGAAGCCGGCCACGGTGATGGAGAAAGATGTTCGCCGGGTGGAACCTGCGGCCGCGGCCGTTCGCGACCAGGAAGGCGCGCCGCTGCCGGCGCAAAAGCGTGAGTCGGCCGGCGCCGGGAAAATGAAAGGCGGGCTGGGTGAAACCGTTGACGAAAAAGTTCTCGCCGATCGATCCGTTTTGAAAAAAAGCGAATCCTTCGCCGCGAACAAGGACTTGCCGAAGGGCGGGATCGAAGCGGCGCCGATTTCCGAGCCGGAAGACAAACTGCAACCGTGCGTGGAGGAGCAGGCGGCCGGCGCGAATGAAAGCGGGCCGCAGAAAAAGCTGGCCCGGACCGCTTTGGCTCCCGGCGCCGCCGCGGGAGCAAAGCTGGAAACCGCGGCCAGGGAAAAGCGCGACGCCAGCGCGGTGGAAAGTGCTTTCCCGGTCCGCATCGAAGGTGAGGCAAGCATAAGCGACCTGCGCAACCCCGAACTTTTATCCGCCTGGTCCTGGCTGCAAGCGGGGCTGGTCCTGGAATTGCAAATCGACGGCGCCGGCGCCGTGGTCGAAGCCGTCGCTGTGGGAAAGTTCGCGCCGCTCGCGGCCAAGCAGGCGGAACTGGAAGCCAGGAAAATGCTGTTTTCCGTTTCTGAAAAAAAGCTGCGCCGGGCCCGCCTGGTCGCGGATCCACAACCGCCTAGCCCAGCAGAGCTGGATAAGAGCCATGAATAGCAAATTTTAATTTGTCCTTAAGGCTAACAAATTTTAAAATTTGTTATAGGGCTCTAATTGACGTCGAATTCGCTTTTGGCCAGAAAAGAGCCGTCGGCGGTGATCAGCACGGTCCAGCGCCCTTTCTTTTCCGCGTAATAGGATTGGGGCAAGGCGTCCCAGGCCACGAAATAGCTCAGGTATTTGCCCTTGGCGTTGATCTCGATGCTTTTGGACTCCCTGGCCAGCTTGTTGTCCGGCGCGTACCAATGCCATTGCAGCTTCAGCGGCTTGCTCACCTGCAGCACCTTGATCAGCGCGTAGAGATTCGCATCGCTGGCGGCCACCGCTTCGGCGACGATTTTATTTTCCAGGGCCGCTTTTTCCGGGATGGTCTTGACGATCGCCAGCGTATCGATGACGCATTCGGGTTCGAGGGGGATCTCGACCGGGAAGCTGAAGCAGGCGGACAAGGCGAGGGCCATGGCCGGCAAGGCCAGCACCTTGACGCTACCGGGCCGCCCCTTGAGCATAGATGATAGCGACAGCATTTTTTTATTTTACCGGATCGTCCTTTTTTTTACAAGTCGCGGCGGATCGGCATTCTTCTTGACTTTCCATTGCCGCCCTTGTATAGTGAAGCGCTGGTTGGCTTTAAAAACCAGCGCAGGACTCGATTTTACGAATCATGCAACAAGCAAGGATCTCCATTCGCGGCGGCAGGCCGTTGAGCGGCACTGTTTCCATTTCGGGGGCCAAGAACGCCGCTCTGCCCGAGCTGGCCGCCGTTTGTCTGAGCGCCGATTTGGTGGAATTCCAGAACGTCCCCTTGGTGGAAGACATCAAGGTCATGTTCGCCGCCTTGGGCGAGATCGGCGCCCGGGGGGAGATCCGGGGGAATTCCATCAACGCCGCCTTGCCGGCCGTGAAGGAAGCGCTGGTTTCCCATGAAATCGCCAAGACCACCCGGGCTTCGGTCCTGCTTCTCGGCCCCCTGCTGGCCCGTCACGGCTTTGCCAAGGTCTCCTTCCCCGGCGGCTGCCCGATCGGTGAGCGCAAGATCAATTTCCATTTGCAGGGCCTCGAGGCCATGGGTGCGGAGATCGTTGCGCAGGGCGAATATATCATCGCCAAGTGCAAACGCCTGCGGGGCATCGAGTATCTTTTCCCGGCCAAGACAGTCACCGGGACGGAAAACCTGATCATGGCCGCCAGCCTGGCCCAGGGCACGACGGTCTTGCGCAACTGCGCCCTTGAACCCGAAGTGACCGACCTGGTGGGGCTGTTGCGGAAAATGGGGGCCGACATCAGCGGCCAGGACACGGATACCATCATCATCCGCGGCCAGGCCACGCTGCACGGTGCCGCGCACCGGATCATCCCCGACCGCATCGAGGCCGGGACCTACCTGATCGCCGGCTGTTTCGCCGGCAATGAGATCGACATCCAGGGAGTGATGCCCGGGCATCTGCGCAGCCTACTGGCGATCCTTGATAGTATGGGCGCGGCCATGACCGTGTCCGGGCAGTCCATCCGGGTCAAGGGCCAGGCCGCCCTGGCTCCCGTTGAAGTGACGACCGAACCGTACCCCGGGTTTCCCACCGATCTGCAGGCCCAGCTGACCACCCTGCTGACCCAGGCGCAGGGGGTCTCCCGGGTCAGGGAAAGAATTTTCAACGACCGTTTCCACCATGTGGGTGAATTGAACCGCCTGGGGGCCGCCATTGAAGTCGAGCATGATACGGCGGTGATCCGGGGTCCGGCCCGGCTGCGGGGGGCGGTGATCAAAACCACCGATCTGCGCGCGTCGGCCGCGCTGGTTCTCGGCGGCCTGCAAGCTGCGGGCGAAACCGTCATTGAAAACTCCTACCAGTTATTTCGCGGTTATGAGTCCATGCCGCAGAAATTGCAAAATCTGGGCGCAGATATTAAAATTATCTAGGAGAAAAAATGGAGTCTTGTATCTTTTGCCAGATCGCCGGCAACGAGATCCCGACCGCTTTCATCCTCGAGGATGATCTGGCCGTCAGCTTCAAGGATATCGAACCCCGGGCTCCGGTCCACTTCCTGGTCATCCCGCGCCGCCATGTCGCTTCCCTGAACGAAGCGCGCGATCCGGCTCTGCTGGGCCATTTGCTTGACTTTGCCCGCCAAACGGCCGAAAAGATCGGGCTGGAGCAGTACCGTCTGGTGATCAACACCGGACGGGACTCCGGGCAGGCCGTTTTTCATCTGCACCTGCACGTGCTGGGCGGCCGCAAGTTGGGCTGGCCCCCGGGCTGAGGAGCACCCATGAAGATCACCTGGCTTGGACACGCGGCCCTCAAGATCGAGGGCAGCAGAACCGTTTTCATCGATCCGTTTTTGACGGGCAACCCGAAAGCGTCGCTGCGGGTCCAGGACATCACCCGGGCCGACGTGGTGGCGGTCAGCCATGACCATAGCGACCATTTGGGCGACAGCTATGCCATCTGCCGCAAAACCGGGGCCACCTTCGTCGCCTTGTTCGAGATCGCCCTCGACGCCGAAGCGAACCAGGTCAAGGCCGAAGGCATGGGCATCGGCGGCACCGTGAACGTCGCCGGGGTGGAAATTTCGCTTGTCCCGGCTTTTCACAGCTCCGGGCTCGGCGGGACCGCGACCGGCATCATCATCGCCATGGACGGTAAAACAGTCTATCACGCCGGCGACACCGGGTTGAGCGTGGAGATGCGGCTGATCGGCGAAATGTATCGCCCCGACATCGCCTTCCTGCCCATCGACGGCCGCTTCAACATGACCCCGCGCCTGGCCGCCAAGGCCGTCGAACTGCTGGCCGTGCCCCGGGTCGTTCCTATCCATTATGGCACTTTTCCCGCTATCCAGTCATCCCCGACCGAGTTCAAAAAGCTTGTCGGGACTTCGAGCGCCGTGACCGTGCTGTCACCCGGCGGAGCCATCGAATTGTAAATGGCCTACATCATCGACGGCAATAACCTGATCGGCAGTGCCCCCGATTTTTCGCTGGCCGACCCCGAGGCGCGGGTAAAGATGGTCTCTTTGGTGAGAAAATTCCAGGAAAGCAAGAATGCCAAAGTCACCCTGGTCTTTGACGGCGAGCCGCGGGGCAGCGAGCTGCGCAGCCCCATCAACGCCAAACTGACCGTAGTCTATCCCCGCTACGGGCTGACGGCCGACGATGAGATCAAGCGCATCCTGGACAATTACCAGCAGCTCAAGGAGATCGTCCTGGTCACCACCGACCGCGAGCTGAAAAAGTATGCCCGGGAGAAGGGGGCACGCACCATCAATTCCATCGAATTTTACTTCACCTTGATAAAAAACCTCCTCTCCCAGGGCAAAAAGGAAGAAACCCTGAAGAGAGTGAATACCCGGGTCTCCCAGAACGAAGTGGAGCAATGGTTGAAAATATTCAGCGGAGAATAGCTGGAGCGCTTGGCGCCGGTTGGGATTGGGGTTGAAAAAAAAAACTAAATTTCATATCATGAGGACAGGAGGCAAACATGGAAGATAAAAATTATATACCGGCCGACGTGCCCAACGATGTTCTCAACGAATATCTGAGCAACTACGAAGAAATAACCCTGGGTTCGGATCGCCTGATGCTTTTTGCCGGCGATCAGAAGATCGAGCATTTAAACGATGATTTTTACGGTCCGGGGATCGCCGCCGACGACGCCGATCCCGAGCACCTATTCAAGATCGCCAGCCAGGCGGAGATCGGGGTCTTCGCC
>JAPKZM010000099.1 GCA_026393775.1 Candidatus Aminicenantota bacterium | reverse complement strand
CCTTGATGACGGCAACACCGCCGGAGAGCTTGGCCAGCCTTTCCTGGAGTTTTTCGCGTTCGTAATCGGAAGTGGTATCCTCAATCTGACGCTTGATCTGATTGATCCGGCCCTTGATGTCAGCATCCTTGCCGCCACCTTCCACGATGGTGGTGTTGTCCTTATCGACCGTGACTTTCTTGGCTGACCCGAGCCAATCGAGGCCGACCGATTCCAGCTTGACGCCGATTTCTTCAGATAGTACTTTACCTCCGGTCAAAATGGCAATGTCTTCCAACATGGCTTTGCGGCGGTCGCCGAAGCCCGGGGCCTTGACGGCCACGACGTTCAGCAGGCCGCGAATCTTGTTGTAAACTAGTGTGGCCAGCGCTTCGCCTTCGATATCCTCGGCCACGACGACCAGCGGCCGCCCCGACTTGGCGATCTGCTCCAGCAAGGGCAGCATTTCCCTCAGGTTGGAAATCTTCTTTTCATTCAACAGGATCAGGGGATTTTCCAGGGAGACCACCATTTTGTCAGCATCGGTCACGAAGTATGCCGAAATGTAGCCCCGGTCAAACTGCATGCCTTCAACCAATTCCAGGGTGGTATCCAGGGATTTGGCTTCCTCGACCGTGATGACGCCGTCCTTGCCCACTTTATCCATGGCTTCGGCGATGATCTCACCGATGGAAATTTCGTTATTGGCTGAAATGGAACCGACCTGGGCGATCATTTTCCCGGAAACGCTCTGGCTCATTTTTTTCAAGTCCTTGACGACCTGCTCCACGCCCATGTCGATCCCTTTCTTGATCAGGGTCGGATTGGCGCCGGCGGCGACCATTTTCAGGCCTTCGCCATAAATGCTTTGGGCCAGCACGGTGGCGGTTGTGGTCCCGTCCCCGGCGATGTCGGAGGTCTTGGAAGCCACTTCCTTGACCATCTGCGCTCCCATGTTTTCCTTGGCATCCGCGAGTTCAATTTCCTTGGCCACGGTCACGCCGTCCTTGGTGATGGTCGGGGAACCGAATTTTTTCTCAAGCACGATATTACGTCCGCGCGGACCGAGGGTGGCTTTCACCGTATCGGCCAGTTTGTTGACGCCTTGCAAGATAGCCTTTCTGGCTTCTTCTCCCAAAATAATTTCTTTAGCCATTTTTCCTCCTTGTTATTTGACGATGGCCAGCAAGTCTTCGCGCTTGATCACCAGGTGTTTCTTGTTGTTGATCTTGATTTCCTGGCCGGCGTACTTGCCGAACAAAACCTTGTCGCCCACCTTGAGCAATTCTTTTAGGGACTTTTTCCCCTCAAGGTCAAAGTCATTGCCGATAGCCTTGACAATGCCCATCATGGGTTTTTCCTTGGCTGTGTCGGGAATGACAAGTGAGCCTACTTTTTCCTCTTCTTCGATTGGTTCGACCAAAACTCGGTCATCCAAAGGTTGTAAATTCATATTTAACCTCCTAAATCTGAATTTATTTCGGTGAAAACAGTATAAAATAAAATTTCGAGCTTGTCAACCCATAATATTTTATTTATCAATTAAATATGAGCGTGATATTATCAATTCAAGAATGTTCATTAACTAGAAAATCGCATCCGGCAATAAGAAATTTCGTCAATTTCTTTGAAAATAATATCCGATAAACGGATTTATCTACTAAACTATTGTTCAATGACTGTTAACTACTTGCTTTTTTATAGATCTTGCAATTTTTTTGCCTAGCACCGCCAGGAAGGTTCGTCCATCCCCTTGTCGCCGTCCGGTCCGAATTTATTCATGTCCGAGAATACAACCTTGACAGGTTTGACCTTTCACGGTACATTGGACCCATGCGCAAGTGGTCGGCACGCATCGGCAAGTTCCTGTTCAAGCACCGCAGCTTCACTCCCCTACCGCTCATCCTGCTCACCTTCATCTTTTTCAAGCCCCTTTCACCGGCGCTGCCCTGGACCATGATCGGGCTGATCCTCGCTTTGGCGGGCGAAACGATCCGCATGATTAGCGTCGGCTACGCCGGCAGCGGCACATCGGGGCGCGAAAGTTTCCTCAAAGCCGAAAGCTTGAACACCACCGGCTTGTATTCGCTGGCGCGCAACCCCCTCTACTGGGGGAATACCCTCATCTTCGCCGGCCTGTTGACCATGTACGCCCAGCCGCTGGCCCTGGTTCTCTTTATCGCTTTTCTCTTCCTGCAGTATCATTTCATCGTGCTGGCCGAAGAGGAATTCCTGCTGCAACAACACGGCCAGGCTTACGCCGTTTATTGCGGCCGCGTCAACCGCTGGCTTCCTTGTTTCGGGAATTATCTCCCTCCCGTCCACCGCTTCAACGGCCGAAAGGTCTTCTTCAAGGAAAACGACTCCTGCTTCAACCTGCTCCTGGCAGCCCTGCTCATCCTGGCTTGGAAGGAGAAGGTTTTTTCCGTGCGGCTGAGCCAGCCGTGGTTTTTCGCCGGCGCCGTGCTGGCGCTGGTCATTTTTTATGTTTGGGGGGTGTCCTCGCTGAAAGGGACGATATGATCGACGCATTCCAGGGCGGCCAGGATTTCCATCCTTTCCGTTAGAGGGAATATCGGCCGTTTTTTGCCTTTCAACCGCCTGACCGAAGCGTCGTCGTTGATCCCGACCACCAGGATATCGCCCCGGCTGCGGGCAAATTGCAGCAGCTGGACATGGCCGGGGTGCAGCAGGTCGAAAACGCCATTGGTAAACACGACCTTTTCCTGCGGACGTATTTCCAATTCCTTATTCAGCGCCGCGGCGCCGTCAAGAATTTTCATTTTTTTTCAGGCGGATATTTTTCGAAAATTCCCAGCGGTGGGCGATGCGGGCGATGCCGACGTCGCGATGGCTGGAAGTGACCCGGAAGGTGTACAGGAAATGGTGATAATCGAAAGGATAGCCGTCGAACTTATGGACGGCGACATCCAGGAAATAGGTGCCGTTGATCAATCCCAGCGCCGGTATCGCCAGTCGGACCGTGCCGCTGCCGGAA
>JAPKZM010000271.1 GCA_026393775.1 Candidatus Aminicenantota bacterium | reverse complement strand
GGACCTTTCCAATGTTAAACAGGATATAAATTCGTAGGGTCAATGT
This sequence comes from Candidatus Aminicenantota bacterium, assembly GCA_026393775.1. Classification (GTDB taxonomy): domain Bacteria; phylum Acidobacteriota; class Aminicenantia; order UBA2199; family UBA2199; genus UBA2199. Next base: position 8,829 of record JAPKZM010000271.1, on the reverse strand, counting down.
CAATAGCAGACAATAAATTTTTTAAGACAGCGCCGGATAAAATCGGCTGGAGCAGATGAAAATTGGCTTTTCTCCCGGTAGAAAATTGTCCAATAAACAAGTATAATATCCATTCATCCATATAAGGAGCCCAAGCGTATGAAAAAGAGAACGGTCATCTTGTTTGCCGCGGTTGTCATCGTCGTTCTGCTGGGCGTTTTCCTGCTCAAAAAACCGGCCGCGGAATATTACGTTTTGAAAAGGACCGATGTCGACTACAAGATACTGGCCAGCTGCACGGTGAGTTTCCCCGAACCCTACGCGATGGCGGCCAAGACCGAAGGCGATGTCAAACGCATCGAAGTCGCCGAAGGTCAGAAGGTGAAGAAAGGGGCATTGCTCCTCCAGGTCGACGATTTCAAGGAAAGGCAGAACCTGACCATCGCCATGAACAATTACGAAAACACCAAGCTGAAATTGATCAATTCCAGAGAAGAGACTTATCCGCGCCTCAAGGAGCAGTTGAACGATGCCGGCGCAGTTTTGGCCGATGCTCAAAATCACGCGGAGCGGATCAAGGTATTATCCGCTGCCGGAGCCGTTTCCAAGGTCGAGATGGAAAACGCGATGACGAAATTGGATGCCGCCCAATCAAAATTCAACCAGGCGAAGCTCCAACTGGATTCCTTTGCCAAGAGTGGCGCCGCCGCGGAACTGATCAACCAGCTGAACATTCTCAACGCGCAGGTGGAGCTAGCCAAGCGCGCGGTCAACGAAAAACAATTCGTCGCGCCCTATGACTGCACCATCGTAAAAATCGATGTCAAGGAAGGCGAAACGGTCACGGCCGGCAAAAAGGCCTTGACCATTTTGGAAACAAAGCCCTGGGTCCTTGAAACCAACGTCGATCAGAAAGAGCTGAGCTTCCTGGAAACGGGCCTGCCCTGTTTCGTCGTATTCGACGCCTTCCCGGCCGAAAGGGTAAAAGCCCATATCAGCCTGGTCTGCGCGACCATCGACTTTGCCAAGGGCACCTGCAACCTGAAATTGCAGATAGAGGAAAATAAGGCCTTCATCAAGCACGGCATGACCGGCAGCGTGGAAATCTCCGGCCGGAATGTCAGCAACGTCAACAGGAACGTTCTCGCCCTCCCGGCGAATTACGTGCTGCGCGAGAAGGAAGGTGATTTTGTCCTGGTGCAGACCGGAAAAGGCATCGAAAAAACAAGGGTAGAAACCTCCCCCATCGGCGAAAAATGGCTGAGCGTCAGGAACCTCCCCGAAGGGACAAGGATCATGCTGCCCAGATGAAAGGCAAGAAAAACCGCTATGAATGGATGATCGCCCTGCGCTTCCTGATCAAGGGGAAAGGGCAGACCCTGCTCATCGTTCTGGGCATTGCCGCGGGAGTGGCGGTCCAGTTCTTCCTGGCCGCCCTGATCGGCGGCCTGCAAATAAGCCTGATCGAGAACACGGTCGGCTCGGCGCCGCACATCATCATCCTGCCCGCCGACCGCCTGGCAAAACCGCTGAACAGCCCCGGGGTGAAAAGCGACAATCGCAAAGCACTCTACGAGGAGCGGACGGAGATTTACTCCTGGCAGCAGTACGTCAATGACCTGAAAAAGGATCCGCGCATCCTCTATGCGGCGCCGGCGGCAAACGGTTCGGGCTTCATCGAGAGGGGCACATCGGTAGTCCCGGTGCTCGTAAAAGGCCTGACTGCCGCCGACGGGCTCGATATTTATAAAATAAATAAAAAGATCGTCTCGGGAATTCCCGAGCTCGCCTCCGATTCCGCACTGCTGGGCAGGCAGATCGCCGACAGGCTTACCCTGGCGATCGGAGATAAATTCTACTTGAGAAACAACAAAGGGGAACAGATGTTTTTGCGGGTCGGCGGCATATTCGATCTCGGGGCAGCGGCCGGGAACGAGCTGGTGGTGATCTCGATCGACATGGTGCGCAGCTTTTTCGCCATCGAGGGGGTATCGACCATCGAGGTCCAGGTAAAGGACGTGTTCGCCGCCGAAAAGATCGCCAGACGGTACGGCCGGCAGTACGAACGGGTGAAGCTGGAATCGTGGCAGGAAAAAAACCGCCAGCTGCTGACCGCCCTTAGCTCGCAAAGCATCTCTTCCGACACCATCCAGTTCTTCGTCATCGTCAGCATCTCGCTGGGCATCGCCAGCGTCCTGGCCATCGCTGCGGTGCAAAAACAAAGGCAGCTGGGCATACTCAAGGCCATGGGCACGACCAACCGCAGCGCCTCCAAAATATTCGTTATCCAGGGTTTTTTGCTGGGCAGCGTGGGGTCGCTTCTCGGCGTGGCCCTTGGCTTGTTCTTGGCCTACGGCTTCATCGCCGGGACGAAATCTACTTTTGGCCTTGAGGTGAACGCCCGGACGCTGTTAACCCCGATTTTACTGGCCCTGCTGGCTTCCGTCATCGCCTCCACCATCCCGGCCCGGAGGGCGGCGAAGCTCTCCCCCATCGAAGTGATCCGCAATGGCTGACAATATTCTCAAGATCCGCCGTCTGAATAAAACCTATTTCGGCAAGGTCGACACGCCGGTTCTTTTCGATATCGACCTCCAGATCGTCAGGGGGAGTTTTACCGCCCTGATCGGGCCCTCCGGTTCCGGGAAAAGCACGCTTCTCCACTGCCTGGGGCTGCTCGACCCACAAACCTCGGGCGAGATCGATTTTGACGGCACGATGATCACATCCCAGAACGTCAACGCCCTGGCCGATTTCCGCAACGCCAATATCGGCTTCATCTTCCAGTTTCATTACCTGCTGCCGGAATACACCGCCCACGAGAATATCCTGCTGCCATGCTGGATACGGGGGGGGAAGCCTTCGCCGGAAACGGAAAAAGAAGCCTTGCGCATCATGGAGAGGATCGGCATTGAGAACTTGAAAAACAAGTATATTTCTGAATTGTCGGGGGGGCAGCAGCAGCGCGTCTCCATCGCCCGGGCGCTGATCAACAAGCCGAAGCTCATTTTCGCCGACGAGCCGACCGGCAACCTGGACCGCGAGAGCGGCCATGCCGTCCTCGATCTCATGGCCGAAATCAACCACGAGAGCAATATCAGCCTGGTCATGGTGACCCATGACCGGGAGGTGGCCCTGCGCGCCGACTACATCTACGAGCTGGTCGACGGCCGGATTTGCAAGTTCCTGGACGTGGCCAAGATCGGCAAGACCGAATCGGCCAAGGCGATGGCGGAAAGAACCTGCGCGATCGAGCCGCCGCTTTAACATGGCCCATTTAACCGTTCGCGCCGCTTATAAAAATCTGACCGAGCGCATCAACTTGTACCCACAGGGAGCTCCCCCGGCGGAAACCCTTTACCGGATACTGGAACTTCTGTTTTCAGAGGTCGAAGCCGCCCTGGTCGCCCAGCTCCCCATCAGGCCTTTCACAGCGAAAAAAGCGGCCCGCTTGTGGCGCAAACCCGAGGCCGAAGCGCGGAACATACTGGATACGCTGGCCGGGCGCGGGATTTTAGTGGACTCAACTCCCGGAAACGGTCCGACCGTCTATTTCCTGCCCCCGCCCATGGCCGGTTTCTTCGAATTTTCCCTGATGCGCATCAGGAGCGACATCGATCAGAAATTGCTGGCCGAACTTTTTTACCAGTACCTCAACGTCGAGGAGGACTTCATCAAGGAGCTTTTCTGCAACGGGGAAACCCAGATGGGTCGGGTCTTTGTCCATGAAACGGCCTTAAGCACGGAAAATTCCCTGCATGTTCTGGATTACGAACGGGCTTCAGAGATTATCCATACCGCCCACCATATCGGCGTCGGTATCTGCTACTGCCGGCATAAGATGGAACACCTCGGCCGGGCCTGCGCCGCCGACCAGGACATCTGTCTGACCTTCAACAACACGGCTGCCTTTCTTACTCGCCGTGGCATCGCCCGCGGCATCGACGCGGCCGAGGGGCTCGATCTGCTGCAGAAAGCGCGGGCCCAGAACCTGGTGCAATTCGGCGAAAACAACCGCCGCTCGGTCAACTTCGTCTGCAACTGCTGCGGCTGCTGCTGCGAGGCCATGATCGCCGCCCGCCGCTTCGGTTTCCTGCATCCGGTCCACACCAGCAACTTCATCGCCTGCGTCGACGAGGCAGCCTGCAGCGGCTGCGGCAAATGCGTGGAAGCCTGCCCGGTGGAAACCTTGGGCCTGGTCACGGCCAACGACCCCAAGCACGCGAAGAAAAAGGTCGCCCGCCTGAACCGGGAGCTGTGCCTGGGCTGCGCCGTCTGTGTGGCGGCCTGTCCCAGCGGGTTCATCAGCCTCGAATCACGTCCGCAAAGGGTGATCACCCCCCTGGATTCCACCCACCGCGCCGTGGTCATGGCCATTGAGAGGGGCAAACTGCAGAACCTGATCTTCGACGTCCAGGCGCAGTGGAACCACCGGGCCATGGCCGCCATCCTCGGGGTCATCCTGAGGCTTCCACCGCTGAAGCAGGCCCTGGCCAGCCGGCAGATGAAGTCGCGCTACCTGGAATTCCTGCTGGAAAAGTTAAAATATTAAAAATCAAGACTCCTCTCTTCCGAAAAGAAAGGGGCGGGAGTGATTTACAACTCCCTAAAACATGCCCTTCTCGACACGAAATGGATATCAAGGTTGTTTTTCTGACACTGTTCTGGTATAGTGGCCCTTAAAAAACGAGGAGATGCGAATGAAAAAAATTCATATTTTCACCTTTGCACTTTTACTGATGATTTTCGGCGCCTGCGGCAAAGCCGCCAGCGAATCCGCCGCGAAACCGCTCAAGGCGGCGGACCTGGACAGCCAGAAAAAGAAAGTCAGCTACGCCATCGGTCTGGATATCGGCAAAAATTTCAAGGAACGGGCCATGGATGTCGACATGGAAATCCTGATCCAGGGACTGCGCGACGCTCAGGGCAGCGGCCAGCCCCTGCTCAGCAGCGAAGAGATCCAGAAGGTCATGACCCAGTTCCAACAGGACATGATGAAAGCCGAGCAGGAAAAAAGAACGGGCCAGGTCCAGGTCAACAAGGCCAAGGAAGAAACCTTCCTCAAGGAAAACGCCAATAAGCCCGGCATCAAGGTCACAGCCAGCGGCCTGCAGTACAAAATTCTGAGCACCGGCACGGGCCCGCTGCCCAAAGCCACCGACACGGTCAAGGTTCACTATCGCGGCACCCTGCTCGACGGCACTGAATTCGACAGCTCCTACAAGCGCAATCAGCCGGCCGTTTTCCCGCTCAACGGCGTGATCAAAGGTTGGACGGAGGCTTTGCAACTGATGAAAGTGGGCTCCAAGTGGCAGGTATTCCTTCCCGCCAGCCTGGCCTATGGTGAACAGGGCGCCGGTCAGGTCATCCCGCCCAACGCCACCTTGATCTTCGACGTCGAGTTGCTTGGCATCGAGAAAACGGAGACTGCCGCGCCTAAAAAATGAACTGGCCCAGGTTGCTGTTCCCGGCCGGCGGCGTCAATGGTTTTGAAAGATAACAAGCCTATTTTGGAAAAAACTATTTTTTGATGAGAAAAGAAATTTCATCATTTTGCCAAAAACCTTTTTATCAGGCTCTTTTGCTCATCTTTCTAGTATTCGCAATGTATTTTCCGGTTTTAAAAGCAGATTATATCTGGGATGACGACTCGTATGTAGTTGGCAACAGGAATTTGCTCAGCGGGCTTGGATTGAAACGGATCTGGCTTGAGCCCAGAACATCGCCGCAGTATTACCCATTGGTATTTTCGACATTCTGGATCGAACGACAGCTCTTTGGACTCAATCCCCATGCCAGTCATTTGTTCAATGTCTGCCTGCATATCTTGAATGCCCTGCTATTATGGGCCGTACTGCTCCGGCTAGGGGTGGCGGCATCATTTTTTATCGCCCTGGTATTTGCCCTGCATCCCGTCCATTTGGAATCCGTTGCCTGGATTACCGAAAGGAAGAATGTTCTATCCGCATTTTTTTATCTTGCTTCGCTGATGGCCTATCTGTCTTATTCTCTGCCCAGGAAAGCCATCACGGCCCGAATTAGTTTTCGCTCAATCGCTTTGTACGGCGCGAGCGTGTTCCTGTTCGTTTGCGCTTTGCTGAGCAAGACGGTGACAGCCACCTTGCCGGTGATCCTGTTGTCCATCCTCTGGTGGAAGAAGGAGAAACTGAAGAAATGGGACTGGCTGACCATCGCGCCGATGTTGCTTATCGGGATCGTCTTTGCTTTGAGCACCGTCTGGCTTGAAGTGCATCATGTGGGTGCTCTGGGAGACGAGTGGAACCTTTCATTGATTGGCAGGTTCCTGGTGGCGGGTCGAGCGATCTGGTTTTACGTTGGCAAGCTTGTCTGGCCGCAATCGCTGTCTTTTATCTATCCCAGATGGTCCATTGATCCCGGCAACATCCTGCAATTCATATATCCCTTATCCCTGTTGGCTTGCGGCCTGTCGTTGTGGTTTTTTAGAAAAAAAATTGGCCGAAGGCCCCTGGTCGCGATCTTCTTTTTTCTTTGCTCATTGTTTCCCGCCTTAGGTTTTTTCAATGTTTATCCCATGCGATATTCTTATGTTGCGGATCATTTTCAATACTTGGCTAGCATAGGCATCATCGCTCTGGTCGTAATTCTCTTAAGAAACGTATTGATCAAAATGAAGCTGAACCGATTCCAACCTGGCTTAATCCTGATAGTGATTGTAGCCTTGATTTATGTGGGGCGCCTTGAAGGAAAAAAATATGACAACCTGGAAACGCTGTGGAATGATACCCTTGTCAAAAACAACGATTGCTGGATGGCCTACAACAACCTCGGGGATATAAGAATCAAGCAGAAAAGATATGCTGAAGCCAGGACTTTTTTTAGGGAAGCGCTGAAGCGCAAGCCCGACTTGGCCGTGTCATTCAACAACCTGGGCATGACCTGGCTGTATGAAGGGAATCTCACGGCTGCAAAAGAAAACTTTGCCAAAGCGATCGCAGGGGACGCCCATTATGCCGAGGTTCATAACAATATGGGAGTCGCCCTAGGCAAAGAGCAAAGATTTTCGGAAGCGATCGATTCATATCGGCAGGCCTTGGATATAGATCCGGAATATGTGATGGCCCACTACAATCTGGCCAATGTTCTGAGTAGAAGACAGAACTTCAAAGAAGCTGACGAACACTACCGCGAAGCCACGCGAATCCGGCCGGATTTTGCCATGGCTTACTATTATTATGGTTTGAGCCTGTTGAGGCAAGGGCGGATCCAGGAAGCCCGGAAAAACCTGCAAGCTGCATTTGGATTGCAGCCTGATTTTTCTTTGGGATATTTGCAGGCTGGAAATGTTTTTTTCGGGCAAGGGGAAACGGCGGATGCCGTGACTTATTATGCCAAAGCCATTAGGATCAATCCCGGATATGCGGAAGCCCACTGCAATCTGGGAGCCGCCTTATTGAAGCAGTCCCAATTGCAGCCGGCCATTAAACATCTCCGCCAAGCGCTCCGAATTCAGCCGAATTATGCGGTCGCCGAGAACAATCTCGGCTTTGCCCTGGAATTGTCGGGAAAGATCGATGAAGCAATTCCCCATTATACTCAGGCTTTAAAGTTGGTTCCCGATTTCCAAAAAGCGAAAGAAAACCTGGCAAAGGCCTTGAAAGCCAGGAAGCGACCTTCTGACAATTGACATGATTTTGCAGCGGCCGCGAGCTTCATGCTTCCGGCGTTTCGCTGCCCAAAGCTTCAGCGGCGGGTAAATTTTATGCCGGGCTTGTCGTTTTCTGGGGCTTCTTCGCTGTCGCGTTTTTCTTCGTAATAGCCCTGGCGGGCGGCCTTGATCTTGGTTATGACATCGGCTTCGGTGTTTTTAACCTTTACTTTTTCACCACTGAGCAAGGCTGATCATTCCACCACGCCTCCGTTTTCCTTTCGAGCCTATGTCTTATCTTCATGTAGAGATGATGATAGCATTTTTCAGCGCCATAAACAATCCGTTTACCTTGACAACGCCAGAGCCGAAACGAAAATGTTGCCGGTTTGACTTTTAAGCCTGGCGCCGCTATAGTTGCGGCATGGAAGCCGCGGCATACCACGCCCATTATCTCCTGCAGGCGGAGTGGCTGTCCCCGTCCCGGCATTTTCTCTACCGCAAAATCTCCCTGGCCAATCATGATCGCATCCTCGACCTCGGCTGCGGCAGCGGCGTGATAACTGCCGAAGTCGCTGCCATCTGCGGCCGGCCGGTGCTGGGAGTCGACCGCGATTCGGCCATGATCGCCTTTGCGCAAGCGGAATATCCCGGGAACCGCTTCCTGGCCGCGGATGAAAACGAACTGCTGAAACAGGGGCTGCACTTTGATTTGATCGTGTTGTCGTTCGTCTTGATGTGGCAAGCCAAGCCGAAACAATTTTTAAATAAAATGAAAAAGCTGCTGTCTGCCAAAGGCACCCTGCTCCTTTTGGCCGAACCCGATTACGGCGGACGCATCGATTTCCCAGCTGAGCTCGATTTCTTGAAGGAAATCTTCATCGGCCATATTTTCCGCCAGCACGGCGATCCCTACATCGGCAGAAAACTCAAAAGTTTATTGGAAAAATCGGACTGGCGGGCGGAAGTCGGTTTAGCCAGCCACCTGAATTTTCCAACCGACTACGACCCTGGCCGCTGGGAAAAAGAATGGCGCTTCTGGCAGGAACTGGCCGAGTTGCCGGAGCGGACCGTAAAAAAAATCCTGGAGCGCGAAACGAAAGCCTTTCGCCTGCGGCAACGGCTGGTCCTTTTCCCGGTCTTTTACGCGATCGCCCGCAATCCTTAAAAAGTGAATTTGACCGCGACGGTCAGCCAGACCTTGACCTTGACATTGTCCTTCA
>JAPKZM010000168.1 GCA_026393775.1 Candidatus Aminicenantota bacterium | reverse complement strand
TTCCTTATACGGAGCTGATCGCCCTGACCACGCTGCCTCTGGGCGCCGTCGCCGTGTTCCTGACCCTGAAATATCATGATCAGCCGGCCCGCCTGCTCCCGGCGCAGGGGCTGAACGTGGCCATGGTGCTCCTGACCGACTTGCTCCTGGCCATCGCTTATTTTTTATAGGGGAGAAAATAGCGGCCTCTCTTCATGCGTAAACCTTTTTGCCTTTTTATACGTCTAATTATTTGTTGCACGGTCAATCCATTTTGCCAGGAGAGGGGATCCGTATGAGAAAATTGCACTTTTTATCCATCCTGATAGTTTTTAGCGCTCTACTCTCCGCCGAGCAGGCCGCGCCGGCCTCCAGCCGTGAAGTTCGGGCCCGGCGGTCCGAGGAGATCATCTGCATCGACGGTTTACTGAGCGAGACGGTTTGGCAGGGGGCGGGGGCCGGCGATTTCATCCAGCGCAATCCGCTGGACGGCAAGCCGGCGACCGAACGGACCGAGGTCTGGGTCGCCTACGACGACAAGGCGGTCTATGTGGCCGCCCGGCTGTACGACGCCGAGCCGGGAAAGATCGTCAGCCTGCTCGGGCGTCGCGACGACGAGCTCGATTCCGACTGGTTCAGCTTTGCGGTAGATCCCTATTTTGACCGACGCAGCGGCTTCCAGTTCAGCGTCAACCCGGCCGGTTCGATCATCGACATGACTCTGTACAATGACGAATGGAATGACTATACCTGGGACGGGATCTGGGAGGGTGCAGCCCGCATCGACGGCCAGGGCTGGACGGTGGAGATGCGCATCCCCTATGACCAGCTGCGCTTCCCGGCCAAGGACGAATACTTGTGGGGAATCAATTTCAAACGCGTCATCCAGCGCAAGAACGAGCAGGACTATTTCGCCTGGGTGCCCAAGGAGGAGAACGGTTTTGTTTCACGCTTCGCCTCTTTGACCGGCATCCGCGGCATTCACCCCGGGCGTCATTTAGAGGCCATCCCCTATGCCCTGGGCAAGCTGGCCTTCAGCCCCAGCGAGGAGGGAAATCCGTTCCGCACCGGCAGTGATTTGTCAGCCAGCGTCGGCCTCTACTTAAAGTTTGGCCTGAGTAGCAATCTGACCCTTGACCTTTCCCTCAACCCCGATTTCGGCCAGGTCGAGGTCGATCCGGCCGAAATCAATTTATCGGTGTTTGAAACATACTATTCGGAGAAGCGGCCGTTTTTCATCGAAGGTGCGAATATTTTTTCTTTCGGCTACGGCGGCGCCAACAGCAATTGGGGATTCAACTGGATGAATCCCGAATTTTTTTATAGCCGCCGTGTCGGCCAGCCGCCGCAGGGCAGTGTCGACAGCGAAGGCTTTTTCCGTTGTCCGGAAATGACCACGATCCTGGGAGCGGCCAAACTGAGCGGTAAAATAGCCGGCAATTGGAACATCGGTTTCCTGAACGCCGTGACCGCGCGTGAGTACGCGACCGTGGACAATGCCGGCAGCCGTTCCAGCCAGGAGATTGAACCGTTCAGTGATTACAACGTCCTGCGCGCTCAGAAAGAGTTCAACCAAGGGCGGCAGGGGCTGGGATTCATCGCCACCGGTGTCTTTCGCGACTTGAGTGAGCGGAGTTTACAGGTCATCCTGGGCAAGCAGGCGCTGGCCTTGGGCGCCGACGGCTGGCTGCAACTGGGGAAAACCCGGGAATGGGCCTTGACCGGCTGGCTGGGGGCAACCCACGTCACCGGCAGCCGCGACTACATCTTCGATTTGCAGAAATCGTCACTGCACTATTTCCAGCGTCCCGACGCCGATCACCTGACGCTTGATCCGGAAGCCACGTCGCTGAGCGGCTGGGCCGGGCGGCTGGCCTTGAACAAACAAAAGGGCAACCTGACCTTCAACGCTGCCCTGGGTGTCCTCTCTCCGGGTTTTGAGGCCAATGACCTTGGCTACCAATGGCGTAGTGATTATATCAACTCTCACCTGGCTTGCGGTTACAACTGGCTCCATCCCGGAAAGGTTTTCCGCAGCGCTTCATTGACGGCCGCCCTGGCGCGCGGCTGGGATTTCGGCGGCAACGCCATTATGAAAAACTATCACCTCTTCATCAATGGCGAATTCTTGAATTATTGGGGGGCGGCCGTAAGCCTGGGGTACATGGACGCGAGCTTCGACAAGGAAGCGACGCGCGGCGGGCCGTTGCTGCGGCTGTCCCCGGGATATTCGATCTCACTCGATGCCTACAGCGACAGCCGCAAACCGCTGGTGCTCTCTCTATACGGTTATGCGTCCCAGCGCAAGGACGGCAGTTATGATTATGGAATCGGCCCGCAGCTTCGCTGGAAGCCGCGCAGCAATATTTCGTTGACCCTTCACCCCGAGGTGGAATTCTATGCAACCTACCGCCAATGGGTGGCCAACGTGAACGATGGTTCCCATGCCGCCACCTACGGCAGCCGCTATATCTTCGCCCACTTGAACGAAAAACTACTCTCGGCCGAGATTCGCCTGAACTGGATCTTCTCGCCGAAAATCAGCCTCCAGGTTTTCCTGCAACCGCTGATCGCCGTTGGCAAATATGCCGAATTCAAGGAGTTGGCCCGGCCGGCGTCCAATTCATATAACTTTTACGGGGGAAACGGCTCGACCATTATCCGCAGCGGCGAGGGGTACACCATCGATCCCGACGGCTCCGGTCCCGCACCCGAGTTCACCATCGCCGACCCCGACTTCAACTTCAAGTCGCTGCGCGGCACGGTGGTCTTCCGCTGGGAGTACCGCCCCGGCTCGACCCTCTATTTCGTCTGGACGCAGAACCGCCAGGACTATGCCAACCCCGGCGAATTCAATTTCAGCCGCGATTTCGGCGACCTGGTCTCGGCTAAGGGCGACAACATATTCATGCTCAAGGCTACCTACCGCTTCAACCTCTAGACCCGTCCATAAAAAATTATTCAGATCTCCTTCCATGAAGTCAGTATGCCATCTTTGTCAAAGCTGGCATTTCCGCCTTGAAGATCAGGGTACAGCCAGATGTCTCCATAATACGCATTGGCGACTATTTTGGGAGGTGTACCTAGGATTTGTTCCACTTCTTTTTTGCTCATTCCCTTCTTGAGTAATCTCCAGTTCGCTTTATCTTTCCACTTATCCCGGGACCCCATAATAGGTTTTGCTTGACCCTTCTGCAATTCAAGAATAATTCCTTCCAGCTTCTCAATTCTTTGTTCTAGCTGAGTCATCATTTGCTCAAGTTTTTTTATTTTTTGATTAAGGTCTTGCGATAAAACAGATGTTGGAAATGCTACAGATAAAATGATTAGTACGCTGAGCCATGAGAAAAAGCAGTTTCTTTTTTCATTCATGATTCTCTCCTTTATGTTTTTCGTTGATTCTTAGTAGACGTTGCCGAAGCCGATCTGGATCAGGAAATTCTTCTCGGCCAGGCGGCGCAGGTTGTAGGCGAAATCGAGGCGGATGGGGCCCATACCGGTGCGGAGCTTGAGCCCGAAGCCCAGGGCGCGCTCCATCTTGTTGAAATTGAGGTCGCTCGACTTGGCAAAGACATTGCCGACATCGGCGAAAAAAGTGAAGTAGAGGTCTTCCATGGGGATCAGCAGGCTGGGCACGGTGGCCTCCATGTTGACCAAAAACAGCACGTTGCCGCCTTCGGGCTCATTGGTGGCCAGGTGGATGGGACCCAGGCGGTCGTTGCGCGTGCCGCGGAACGAATGGGAACCGCCGGCGAAGAAGCGTTCGGTGATCGACATATCGCCGAAGCCGAAGCCGTTTTTAAGGGAAAAGGAAAAAACGCAGTCGTGCAGGAAAGGGAAGTGCTGCTGGTAGTTCCAGAAAAACTTAAGGAACGTGTAGTCCTTTTCGAACAGCGGCAGGCCCAGCTTCAAATCGGCGGTGAGAAAAGAGCCGCTGCTGGGGTTGAAGGGATCGTTGCGCATTTCCCTGACGAAGGAAAGCGAGATGGCTGTGGTGTCGAAGGGGATGCCCTTGCGGTCGACTCCGAATTCGGGAATGGCGAGATCGGTCAGCGTGGTCCGGTACCACTTGCAGGAACCGAGGAAATAGAGTTTTTCCGAAAATTTCTTCACTCCCGACACGCCCAGCCCCCAGCGGTTGAACTGGTAGCTGGGATAGGCTTCGTTCTCATTCCAGATCTTGAATGAGGACGGGATCTTGTTGCTGAAAAAATAGGGCGTATCGATGGACAGGATGCCCCGGCGTTCGTTCAAGCCCAGCTGCAGGGTGGCGTTGACCGAGGAGATGGAATTGAACAGGTTCTTTTCCTGATATTCCAGGGTTCCGCGCAGCTCCTCGGCGATCCCCTGCAGCGCTTCCAATATGCCGTTGGTGGATGCGCGCGTCCCGCTCCGTTCCTGCCAGCCGAGACCGAAACCGTAAAACCGGCTGCGGTCAGGGATCACCTTGACCAGCACGTCGATCCGGTCTTCTCCCTTGGCGATCTTGTCCAGGTTGAATTGGGAAAAGATCGCGCTGCCCTCGATCTCGGCGCGGAAGACGTCGAACTTTTCCTTGCTGAACGGCTGGCCCGGTTGTAGCGGGAAAAGTTTTTTCAGCAGTTTCTTCTGGGGCTTGGAAGCACCGATGACGATGAATTCCCCCATTTTCTTCAGGCGCTTTTCTTCGATCTTGACCAGCAGCGATTTTCCTTGCCCGGGGGACAATTCGAACGCGACGGCGGCTTCGTCGAAACCGTTGTTCCAGTAAAAACTACGCAGCCGGTCGATGTCTTCGCTAAGCTGCTTCGGCACGTACGGGGTGCCGGTCTTGCTCTTGATCAGCTGGTACAGTTCCGGACTGGAAAAGGCGCGGTTGCCGCTGAATTCAACATTCTCCACCACGTACTTCGGGCCTTCACTGATGTAAAAATCGATGTCGGCACGATTGGCGCGGAAGCGCGGCTCCAGGCGAATGTCCAGGGGTGAAATTCCCTGGTAATAGTAGAACAGTTTGAGCACTTCCATGTCGACCAACAGGGAATTCAGCCGCAGCCAGAAAAGCTTGTTGAAAATCAGGTTGTCGGAGTTGATGATCTCCTTGATCTTGGCGCTGCTCAGCGCCTGGTTGCCATGGAAGGTGATTTCTCCCAGCTTGAAGCGGCGGTTTTTATTGGCCGTAAAGACAATGGTCTTTTTATTGCCCTGGGTGGTTATGGCCGAGGTGATCTCGGCTTTGAGGAATCCTTTGTTTTTAAGATAGTTCAGCAGCCGGGAGCGGCTTTCGGCTTCGGCCCATTTCTCAAAAACCTCCTGCTCCCAGACGCTGGCGATCAGGGACATCTTGGCCGCCATGCCCCGGAACTCGAAAATATACTTAAAGCCGCAGGCGATGTGGATCTTGATGTCCAGCTGCGAACGCTGGGGGTTGAGAAACTCCTCCTGGATTTTTATTTCCGGCAAGTAGTACAGCTGCTGCTTCAGCAATTTTTTCGTCTGGTCGATTCCCCTGGCGAATTCGGCCGCCGTGTAGAAAACGCTTTTCTTGAAGTAGGAGCCGATGGCTTTGGCCAGCTGGCCGTCATCGACGACGATGGTCAGTCTGCGGATGCGGGCGATCGGGCCGTAGGCGATGATGAAATTGATGGCGCAGCTGTCCTGTTGTTCGTTCAGGCTGACTTGTGGGGATACTTGGGCGTTGAAATAACCCTTGGCCTTGAACAGGACCTGCAGCTCGTTCATCGCCTTGGCCATTTTGCTTTCTTCGTACAGGTCGTTTTTATGC
>JAPKZM010000074.1 GCA_026393775.1 Candidatus Aminicenantota bacterium | reverse complement strand
ATGACCAGCGGCATGTATGAAATCATATCGAAGAAACGGGACGGGCAGGAGCTTGAGCGCGGCGAGATCGCCTTCGTCATCGACGGCTACGTCAAGGGCGAGATCCCCGACTACCAAGTTGCGGCCTGGCTGATGGCCGTCTATATCCGCGGCCTGGCTGACCGGGAGCTGGCCGACCTGACCGAGATCATGCTCGAGTCGGGCGACCGCATCCCTCTCGACGGCGTGGCGGGCAAGAAGATAGACAAGCACAGCACCGGAGGCGTCGGCGACAAGATCAGTTTCGTCGTCGCCCCGCTGCTCGCCGCTTGCGGGCTGCGCGTGCCCATGCTCTCCGGCCGCGGCCTCGGCCACACCGGCGGCACCCTGGACAAGCTGGAAGCCATTCCGGGCATGAACGTCTTCCTCAGCCTCGACCGCTTCCGCGACGTGCTCGCCGACACCGGCATGGTGATCTGCGGCCAGACCGACAACATCGTGCCGGCCGACAAGAAACTCTACGCCCTGCGCGACGCCACCGCCACCGTCAGCTGCATCCCGTTGATCGCCTCCTCGATCATGAGCAAGAAGCTCGCCCTGGGATCGGACGGCATCGTTCTCGACGTCAAGACGGGCAGCGGCGCCTTCATGAGGGAAGAGGAGGACTCCATCCGCCTGTGCCGCACCATGGTGGCCATCGGCGAAAAGACGGGCCGCCCCACGCTGGGGATCATCTCGAACATGGACCAGCCCCTCGGCCGGGCCGTCGGCAACGGCCTGGAGATGATCGAGTCGATCGAGGCGCTGAAAGGGAACGGCCCGCGGGATATCATGGAGGTCACCTACGCCCTGGGCTGGTGCATGCTGCGGGCCGCCGGGCAGGAGATGCCCTACGACCAGGCGATCGCGAAGTTCGCGGAAGCCATCGTCAGCGGCCGGGCGCTCGACGTTTTCCGACGCTTCATCGCCGCCCAGGGGGGCGACGGGCGGGTTTGCGAAGATTATTCCTTGTTTCCCTCCAGCCTGCTCAGGGAGGATTTTCCGGCGCCGGAGACGGGCTGGATCTCGCGCATCGACTCTTTCGCCGTGGGCATGGCCGCCATCGACACCGGCGCCGGCCGCCGCAAAAAAGAGGATGCCGTCGCCCACGGTTCCGGCTTTGTCTTCCAGGCCAACGTCGGCGACAAGGTCGCCAAAGGCCAGAAATTGGTGACCATCCACTCCGACCGGCCGGAGCTGCTGGCCTCGGTGCGCGAGCGGCTGGGCGCGGCTATCCGCTTCAGCCGCAAACCGGTCGCCAAACCGAAGATGGTCCTGCACCTGGCCGATAAAAAAGGGATCACCCCCTGGTCCTACTGAGCCCCTTGGCGAAAAAGTACAAGGCCGTCTTCTTCGACGCTGACGATACCCTCTACGATTATCCCCATGCCGAGCGCGCCGCCCTGCTGGCCTGTTGCGGCGAGTTCGGCATCGACGTCGCGCCGGAGACGTTCATCGCCGTCTACCGCCGCCACAACCACGACGTCTGGCAGGAGTTCGAGCGCGGCGAAACGGACCAGGCGACCTTGCGCGTCGAGCGCTTTCGCCGCCTGGCTTCCGAGCTGGAACTGGAAGGGCTGCCGTTCGACCAGGTCAGCGCTTTTTACCTCGAGGTCCTCGCCGGGCAGGCGCAGCTGCTCCCCGGGGCGCTCGACCTGGTGCGGGAGCTGGCAAAAAAGTTTCCTCTGGCCCTGGTGACCAACGGCATCGCCGCGGTGCAGAACAAGCGCTTCGCCGCTTCGCCCATCACCCCGTATTTCCAGGCCATCGTCATTTCCGAAGAGGCCGGCGTCGCCAAGCCCGACCCGCGCATCTTCGCGCCGGCCCTGGAGAAGATCGGCGTGAGCCCTGGCGAGGTTCTTTACGTCGGCGACAGCGTCACCTCGGACATGGCCGCGGCGCGTAACGCCGGCATGGACTTTTGCTGGCTCAACCCCCACGGTTCGCCTGTCCCCGCCGGTCATTTCCCATCGTTCATCATCCATTCGATAGCGGATTTTCCCCCGCTCTGACCTCAAGCAGTTGACAATTCCCGTTTTGGAGATCGATAATCATTCTTCAGAGGAGGAGAAATGAAAAAAGCGTTATTACTCATGGTCACCCTGTTTATCTTGGCGGTCGTGCTGCCGGCCCAGGAAATTACCATCCAGGACTCCCAGCCCTATGCCTACGCCTACCTGGAGTGCAAGGGCTCCTACCAGCAGATCCCCGAAAAGATCGGGGTGTTCATGCAGTCATTCTTCCAGCAGGGCTTGGCGCCGCTCGGCAATTTCTTCGGCATGTACCTGAATTCCCCGGGCCAGGTCAAGGAAGAGGAGCTGCAATGGCGGCTGGGCTTCCCCATCGCCGCTGACGCCGCCGTGGCCGCACCCTTGCTGAAGGGTGAATTCACGGCGACCAAGATCGCCGTTTGCCTTTACATCGGCCCCTATGAAAAGGTCGGCGACGCCTACGGAAAAATTTTCGAATTCATCGAAAAGAACGGCTACAAAACGGCCGGGCCGTGCATTGAAAAATATCTGGACATGAACCCGGAAGCGGTCAAGCCCGAGGAACGGAAAACCGAGATCAACTGGCCGGTCGAGAAGAAATAAATATATCCAGATGACGATGTAGGGGCGGCCCGGCGGGTCGCCCTGGATTTGTCATCATTGATAATTCGACATGCACGGGGCGTTCCAGCGGAACGCCCCTACCATAGAACCAATCACCCCAACAATATCCCGGCCAGGGTGGCGGTCATCAGCGTGGCCAGCGACCCGCCCAGCACGGCTTTCAAGCCCAGGCCGGCGATGTCTTTTTTGCGGTGTGGAGCCATGGGCGAGATGCCGCCGATCTGGATGGCGATCGACGAGAAATTGGCGAAGCCGCACAAGGCGTAGGTGGCCATGGTGATGCCCTTGGGACTGATGAGCCCCTGTTTGATCATGCCGACAAGATCGATATAGGCCACGAATTCATTTAAAACCACCTTGGTGCCCAGCAGGCTGCCGAAATGGAAGGCGACGCGCACCGGCACGCCGATGCCGATGGCCAGGTAGCGCAGAACCACCCCGAAAATAAGCTGCAAGGAGAGGGGCTGGCCAAAATGCGCCGTCAGGTAGGCATTGACGTGAAGCAGGTCGCCCAGGCCGACGAAAAGGTAATTGATCAACGCAATACCGGCAATGAAGGCCAGGAGCATGGCGCCGACGTTCAGGGCCAGCTGCATGCCGTCGCCGGCGCCGGTGGCCGCCGCCTCGACGAAATTGGAAGCGTTTTTTTCCACCTTCAGGCGCACCGTGCCCTTGGTCACGGGCGTTTCGGTTTCCGGGTAAAGGATCTTGGCGATGACCAGCGAGGCCGGGGCGGCCATGACGCTGGCCGCCAGCAGCTGCACGGCGAAGCGCAACTGGGCTTCTGCCAAGGGTATTTTCTGCACCTCGGCCAGGGCCTGGCCGAGCATCTGGATGTAGGCGGCCATGACGCCGCCGGCGATGGTGGCCATGCCGCCGATCATGATGGTCAGGATCTCCGAGTTGGTCATGGCGCCGATGTAGGGCTTGATCAACAGCGGCGCTTCGGTCTGACCGACGAAGATGTTGGCCGTGTTGGACAGCGATTCGGCGCCGCTGGTGCCCATGAGCTTGGCCATGACCCAGGCCATGCCCTTGACCACCATCTGCAGGATGCCCAGGTAATACAACACCGAGGTCAACATCGCTACGAAAATGATCGTCGGCAGGACCTGGAAGGCGAAATAGACGCCGAGGCTGTCCGGCCCCGAGTTGACAGCCAGGCGGCCGAAGACGAACTTGGAGCCTTCGGTGGTGAAACCGAGCAGGCTGACCACGGCGACGCCCAGCCAGGAAATGACCGCCTTGGGCCAGCCCAGCGGCGCGAACCAGGAGCGCAGCGTGTCGCTGTACAGGATGAAAACGGCGAAGACAACCTGGATGAGAATGCCCATCCCGACCAGGCGCCAGCTGATGCGCCGGCGATTGTTGGAAAACAGAATGGCTATGCCTAAGATCAGGAAAAGGCCCAGGACGCCCCTGAGCAAAGAGATCATGTTCATCGGTCACCTTTAGTAAGTCGAATTTTAAAAAACAATCTTAACTTTCAGGTATTAAAATGTCAAGGAATAAAGTGTTAGTGTTAGTGATAGTGTTAGCAACGAGCCATTTTTATTTACTAGATTTCGGAAACCTCTTTCCTAACACTAACACTATCACTAACACTAATTTTATGAAAATTGTTTTTCTATCTTCTCGTAATAATCGATGATCTGGTGCACGTACTCGCGTTTCTTGATGTAGGTGCCCGGGAAGAAGCTGCGCTTGAAGCCGTAGATGACGAAATTCTTCAGCTCGCGCGGGGTGATGCTGAAGGCCTGCACCGCCTTGAGGATCTCGGCGCTCACCGTGGTCTGGGAAACGGTGCGGTTGTCGGTGCAAAAGGTGGCCGACAGCTTGGCCTTGCGCATGTGCCGGAACGAGTGCTGGGAAAGGTCGCCGAGGGCCGGGATGGTCTGCAGGTTCGAGGTCAGGCAGACCTCGATGGTGATGCGCCGGTCGGCGATGAACTGCACCAGGTTGGCGATGTAGGCCTTCTTGTCCTTGATCTCCGGGCTTTTGATCATGTCGGCGTCGAACAGGTAGACGGCGTGGCCGATGCGGTCGGCGTGCAGGTCGGTAATGGCCTGGAAAATGCTCTCCGGGCCGTAGGCCTCGCCGGCGTGCACGGTCTTCTTCAAAAAATTCTTGTGGGCCAGGGCGTAGGCCTGGGCGTGGTCCTCGGCCGGGTAGCCGGCTTCGGCGCCGGCCAGGTCGAAGCCGACGATCGGCAGGTTGAGCGTCGTCCGGGCTTCGACCGCCGCCCGCACCAGCTCCATCGAGGCCAGGGAAAATATCCACTTGCGCTCGGAATAGGCGTGGACGTTAAGCAGGGTGTCGAAATACTGGGAAAAGCCGTAGTCGAACATGCGCATGGCGCAGGCGATGATTCCATACTCGAAGGGAGGTTCCTCGCCGCTCCTAACCTCGGCGCGGGCGTTGAACTCGGCCTTGGCCTTGGCCAGGCCGCGGTCCAGGGCGGCCAGGACCTCGACGCACGACATGCGCGGGTTCTGGTGCAGCTGCGGGGCGAAACGCACCTCGATGTAGCGCACCCCCTCGTTCTGGTTATCCTGGGCCAGCTCGTAGCCCACCCGCTCCAGGGCCGATGCCGTCTGCAGCACCGTCGTGGTGTACAGGAACCCTTTCAAGTACTCGGGCAGGCTGGCATATTGGCTCTTGAAAACCAGGCGCCGCAACTCCGGCTCGTCATAGGCCGGCAGCTCAACCCCGCTCTCTTTCGCCAGCTCGATCAAGGTTGAAATGCGCAACGAGCCGTCCAAATGCAGGTGCAGGTCTGTCTTGGGGATCTTCTCGATGAATTCCTTGCTGATTTTCATTATGCCTTTGCCTCCTTCATGAGCTGGGCGATCTCCGGCTTGTGGCCGGCGATCTCATCCGGGGTCAGGCCATTCAGTTCATGCGGAAAGACCAGCCATTTGTCGGTCTCATGAATGAAGTAATCGGGCCGGCGCCCGGTGCGGTTGTTGCCGGGCTTGAAAAAAACCGTGGCCACGCGGATATCGTGGGGCGCGTTGCGCCGCGAAAGCCGGTCGAGCGAATCGATGATGGCCTTGATGCTCAGGCCGGTATCGTAGACATCGTCGACGATCAGCAGGCAGTGCGCGGCGTCGGCGTTCTTGACGATGTAATTCAGGCCGTGGACGCGGATGCGCTTGCCGCGCTGCTCAATGCCCTCGTAGGAAGAGGTGCGGATGGCGATATGGTCGCTGGCGATGCCGTTGTGCTCGAGCAGCTCCTGCACGGCGATGCCCACCGGCGTGCCGCCGCGCCAGATGCCGACGATGAAATCGGGTTTAAAGCCGCTCTCCAGGACCTTGAGGCCGAGCCGGAACGAATCTTCCAGCAATTCCTGGGCCTTGATGAATTGTTTGTCAGCCATGGGCTTTTTCCTCGCGGATCTTATCGGTCGTCATTCTTTCCTCCCCGCAGGCGCTGGCGGATCATGGTCACGACCATGGCGGTCGAAACCGGGTTGTGCCCCTCGGGAATGATGATATCGGCGTACTTGCGGCTGGGTTCGACGAAGGCGATGTGCATCGGCCGCACCGTGCCCAGGTACTGGCCGATCACCGATTCCATGCTGCGCTGGCGCTCCTGGATGTCGCGCTTCAGCCGGCGGATGAAGCGCAGGTCGCTGTCGGTGTCGACGAAGATCCTGACGTCCATCAGCTCGCGCAGGGCTTGCTCGCAGAAGATCAGGATGCCCTCGATGATGATGACCTTGGCCGGCTTCTTGACGATGCCCTTTTCCAGGCGCGCGTGGGTGGAGAAATCGTATACCGGCATCTCGATGGGCCGGCCGGCGATCAGTTCGCGCAGGTGCTTGACCATCAGGTCGGTTTCCAGGGCGTCGGGATGGTCGAAATTGATCTTGGCGCGCTCGGCCAGGGGCAGGTGGCTGGCGTCCTTGTAGTAGGCGTCGTGCTGGATCATCACCATCTGCGGATGGTTGATGCTCTCCATGATGGCGTTGGCGATGGTGGTCTTCCCCGACGCCGTGCCCCCGGCCACGCCGATGATCAATGGTTTTCTCTTCATAGAAACATGGTAACACAACCCCGGCGGCCAGTCAAAATAGACGGCACCTCGGCCAGTCAAATTAGACGGCCCCTCGGCCAGTCAAATTAGACGGCCCGGCGGCCAGTCAAAAAATGGCGCGCCGGTCTTCACGTTGGGATGTATAAAAAAATTCGAAAAAAGTAAAAAAAAAAAATAAATTCAAAAAAGGATTGTTTTTTAATTTTTTGCTATAATGACAAGACAAAAATTTCTTAAAATAATCATAAAAAGGAGGATTATTTACATGAAAAAA
>JAPKZM010000285.1 GCA_026393775.1 Candidatus Aminicenantota bacterium | reverse complement strand
GGGCTTGAGCGGCGATTTCGCCCCGGGCCCGGTCACGGTTTTCAAGGCGGGCGGCCCCGGCCTGGACAAATACTTCGTAAGCGGCGCCGAGGTGTTGCAGTGGCGGCCTGCGGCCGGCCTGTGCCGCACCCAGGTTCGCCTGCAACTGCGGGAGCCGGCGGGCTATTTCCTTCATGCTTCCCTGGCCAATCACCACGTGCTGATCCGCGGCGACCATACGGAGCGGATTGACGATTTCCTGCGCCACTGCGGCGCCGCCAGGGTCAATTAATAACCCAATCAAGTGATAGTGTAGTCACACTGAATGATTTCAGCCACCTCCCAACTTGCTGAAACCATAGTGTGACTACACTAACACTTGCTATTCCCCCGGCAAGGGTCTATAGTGATTTCACAAGTGACTTAGGGAGGAAAACATGAAATTCAAGACCTTGATGACCATCAAAGCCGTCGTTTGCCTGGGCTTCGCGCCACTACTGCTGTTTTTCCCGGTCTGGTTGCTCGGTCTGTTGGGCCTGGAGTTCAGCTCGGGCGCGGCGTTCACGTCCCGGGAGTACGGGGCCACCCTGGTGGGCAACCTGCTGCTGACCTGGCTGGCCAGGAAGGTGGAGGCGGGGACGGCGCGGCGGGCGATCGCCTGGAACCTCTGCGTCTACGACGCGATCGCACTGGTCGCCACCCTGGTCCTCCTGCTGTCGGGGACGCTCAACCCGCTGGGCTGGGGGATCGCGGCGGTCTACCTGTTTTTCGCCGTCGGCTTCGCCTTGTTTTTGGCGCCAGAAAAGAAGGCCGCATAGAATAGCGAGCCGGCATCATCCGTTATCCAGGCACCTCCGCGGCGTTATTTTTAGCAAAACCACGGTGAGGGTGTCAGCAAATATTTTTCCAAGGAGGTCTTGCCATGAACATGCTCTTTCTAGTGTCAATGGTCATTGAAGGTATTTTTGCCCTGGGCTTCATCTCCGTTCCCGGGTTGATGCTGGGTCAGTTCGGAGTCGTTCTCAATGACGCTGCCACCGTTTTCGCCCGCTTGTTCGGCTCGGCGCTGCTCAGCTTCCCGGTCCTGCTCTGGTACGGGCGACGCTCGGTCGACATGGGATTCAAGAAAGGAGTAGTGCGCGGCCTGTTCATGTACTACCTGGTCAGCACGCCCATCCTGCTGCTCACCGAGACCTCCGGCTTGATGAACGCCAAGGGCTGGAGCATCGTCATCCTGCACCTGGTCTTCCTTGTCTGGTTTGGCGTATACGCTTTCAAAAGGAATTGAGAGCGGACAAATTCCGTCCGCGCTGAACACCGCCGCCACAGGGGTTCCCGCACCCCGGCTGGCGCTCCTTGCAACAGCCTCGCGCCTGCCCTATAATTCTGCCGTAACATTTTGTGGGAGTCCGCGATGGAATGCAAAAAAGAAAAAAACCTGAAAAACTGCAGCTGCACGTACGACGCCTGCTCGCGCAAGGGCAACTGCTGCGCCTGCTTGCAGTTCCATCTGCGCAGCCGCGAGCTGCCCGGCTGTTGCTTCAGCCGTGAAGCCGAGCGCACCTTTGACCGCTCATTCGAACATTTCGCCCGCCTGGTGGCGCAGAACAAGATTTAGCGGCAACGCCCGCGAAAAACAGCTAGTCCCGCCGCCAACCCCAGATCACGCTCAGGATGCCGACCGGCAGCAGCGCCAGGCCGCTGGGCATGGTGAGATTGTTGAGCACGCGGTTGTCCAGCAGCAAGCCGGCGAAGGCCATGAAAGACAGGAGCGCCGACAGGAGATAGAGAGAAGCGATGAACGCGGGCAGCCCATGGCCGCGCTGAACCTTGGCGAAGAGGACGATGGCGCCGATGGCCCAGAAGCAGTAGCCCAGCTGGTTGACGAAATAGGCGATCGAAGCGGGTGAGGCGAAATACCAGGCCCGGGCGAGCCCCATCTGCCCGGCGGCGATGAAGCGCGGCACCAGGACAGCTTGCGCGGCATAGGCGATGCTGTTTAAAACTACGTAGGCGGCGATGAAAACCATGCCGAAACGCTGGGCGAGGCTTTCCCCTTGCTGGAGCTTGGCCAGCTGGGCCAGCATCATGTAGACGATGGCCGGGGCGAGCAGGAAAGCCAGGAAGAACTGCGCCTTGAAAAGGGGCAGGTGATCCGCGACCCAGCGCAGCTGCTCCGCGACATTTCCCGACGGCCGCGCCAGGGCCGTCATGACCGGCCAGGCGACCAGCACCACGGTGAACAGCACGCCGCTGACGATCAAATGCTTGTCGATTTTCATGTCATCTCTTCCGCCTTTCCGGGATTCGATTCCGTTCTGTTCTTTTCGAACTGTCCGCCGCCGCTGCCCCGGCGGGTCACTTCCCTTCGCCCATCTTCGCCAGGATCTCCTTGGCGAACTCAAGGCATTTCGCCTTGTCGGTGTTGTCGTAATTTTCGAACGGATGGTTGATGCTCTTGTAGTAATTTTCGAGGCCCTTGAAGTCCTCGGGGGATAGCAGCTCCTTCTTCTGCCAGCCGCCGAAAGCCCTCGCCAGGAGAGGCTTGGCCTGGCATTTGCCGGCAAACATCTCCAGGTACCCTCCCGCCTGGTCGGCTGGGGTGCCGCAGACGACGAAGAGGGCCAGGAGCTTTTTCGCCACTTCCCCCCCATGCTTTTCCAGGAAGGCGGCCATGTCGGCGTGAAGCTGGTCGTTGTAGATGCCCGAGCCGAGGATCACCTTTTCATAACCGCTGAGGTCGCCGGCGTCCTTTGCCGGCAGGACCG
>JAPKZM010000030.1 GCA_026393775.1 Candidatus Aminicenantota bacterium | reverse complement strand
ACGGAAAAAAAGTTGATCTGCTTGAGCTTGGAGGCCAGCTGGAAGTCGTAGCGCAGGAGCGTGCCGAGATGACCCGTTTCCTGGGGATCGTACTCCTGTTTCTGGCTCTCGGCCTGATAGGCGAAGTAGAACTCGGGCGTGCGCTTGTCCGCCAGGCCGGCCGGATTCCAAAACACCGCCGTCAGGTCATCGGCGACCGCCGTGAAGGCGTTGCCCATGGACATGGCCTTGGTGCCGTAGGTAAAGTTATACTGGTTGTAAAACGGCTTGTACTGGGGATAAACCAGCAAGGCGGGCAGGGCCAGCAGGAAAAGAATGGGCCAGCGCGATCTCATTTCTTGTCTTCGGCCAGGTCTTCTTCCTCGTCGTAACCCACGCGCTCGCCCGGGTCCTCGATGACCACGCGACCGCCGACCGTCTCCTCGTAGGAAAGGCAACACATCAGGCGGCCGCACATGCCCGAAATCTTGATCGGGTTCATGTTCAAGTTCTGCTTCTTGGCCATCTGCAGGGTGATCGGCTCCAGGTTGTTCAGGAAAGTCTTGCAGCAAAGCTGCCGGCCGCAGATGCCCACGCCGCCGATCATCTTGGCCTCGTCGCGGATGCCAATCTGGCGCATCTCGATGCGCATGCGGAACTTTTTTGCCAGGTCCTTGACCAGATCGCGGAAATCGATCCGGCCCTCCGAGGTGAAATAGAAGATGGCCTTCTTTTCAGTGGTAAAGAAAGTCACCCGCACCAGTTTGATCGGGATCTCCCTTTCCTTGATACGGTTCTGGCAGTATTCGAAGGCGCGGCCCTCCTCGCGCTTCTTTTTAGCGAAAACCTCGATGTCCTTGCTGGTGGCCTTGCGCAGGATGGCCGGGATGCAGGGAATGCTGCGGTGGGCGCTGAAGGTTTCGCCGAAATGGCGGACCACTTTCCCGAGTTCCTCGCCGGTGAGCGATTGGATGATCACGCTGTCGTCGAGCTTGACGTCGACGTCCGGGCTGCGGAAATGCAGCAGGTCGTTGCGGTTCTCGATCTTGACCAGGATTACGTTATCCATGGTTCGCGGTCCCCTAAACGGGACGGGCCTCCTGTGCGGAGTGCCCAGCCTCAGTGGCGTAGCTGTTGATGAACTCCAGGACCAGCACCCGGGCATTCAGGTTGCGCTGGATGTCGCGCAGCAGGTATTCCATTTTGCGGATCAGGTAAAAAACCTTGTCCATATTGGTTAACGCGGCCAATTCCATGAGCTTTTCCTTGTAGTCGGAATTGATGAGTACGGTGCTCTCGCCATCGACCATCAGGACCATTATATCCCGTAACAGCACGGAAATCAAATTGACCATTTCCCGGAAATAGGTGATGAAGCTGTCGCGGCTGCGGCTGCGGTCGTACAGGTCCAGCAAAATATCCTCCACCGCGCTCTGGCGGAGCAGTCGGTCCAGGATGCTGAGCATGGCCGAGCGCTTGGCTTCCAGCTCCTGCCAGTCGATCTCGGCCGCGTTTTCCAGGTCGCCGGAATTGAAAAAGGCGAGCAAGCGCGATTTTTCCGGATCGACCCCGCTTTGCTTCAATTCGAGGGAGATCTCATCCTTGGAGAGAGGGAGAAACTTCAGGATCTGGCAGCGCGACTGGATGGTGGGCAGGATGAGGGTCAGGTTGGCGGCCAGCAAAATGAACACGTTCGACGGCAGGGGCTCCTCCAGTGTTTTCAGGAAAGAGTTGGCCGCCGTTCAGGCTCTTGGCAAAATTCAAGGCGAAGCGCAACTGATGAAAGGGGTCGGAACCGGTGAATATCAGGCTGGAAGGGACCCGTTCGTTGCGCAAATAGCTGGCCAGGGTCGCTTTGACCCGGGTGTTGCCGATCAGTTCTGCCAGAGACATGTTTTGTCCGCTCCGTCCCTATTTTTCAGGGGAATTCAGGGAATATCGTACCACAAAATGACGTGGAACGGAAATTGGATCTACGTTATGCGTGAACGAACTTACAAGGTTTCGTTATGCGTTATGTGAAAGAAAAAGAACTTGATTTTTATTCTTTTTCACTGCGTTTTCGCATAACGCATTACGCATAACGCATTACGAATTACTTAGCTTCTGCTTCAAATACTTCCCGGTGAGCGAAGCCGCGCATTTTACAATTCCCGCAACATCTCCCTGGTACACGATCTTGCCGCCGTGCTTGCCGCCGCCCGGCCCCAGGTCTACCAGGTAATCGGCGACCTTGATCATTTCCAGATTATGCTCGATGACCACCACCGTGTGGCCGCGGGCGAGCAGGGCCCGGAAGACGTCGATCAGCTTGCGCACGTCGTCAAAATGGAGCCCGACCGTGGGCTCGTCGAGCACGTAAACGGTCGCCGCGGCCGACTGGCGGGCCAGTTCCTTGGTCAGCTTGATGCGCTGCGACTCACCGCCGGAGAGCGTTTCCGAACTCTGGCCCAGGCGCAGGTAGCCCAGTCCGACGTCGAGCAGGATGCGGATATTCCTGGCCAGGTGCGGGATGTTAGCGAAAAGTTCGAACGCTTCGCTGGCCGTCAGGTCGAGCACATCGGCGATGGACTTCCCCTTGAACTTGACCTGGCAGGTTTCGGAATTGTAGCGCCGGCCGTCGCACACCGGGCAGGCGATCTCCAGCTGCGGCAGGAAACTCATTTGCAGTTTCTGCACGCCCAGGCCCTGGCAGGCCTCGCAGCGGCCGCCGCGGACGTTGAAACTGAAGCGGCCCTGGGAATAGCCCTTGACCTTGGCCCCGGGCAAGGCGGCAAACAAGTCGCGGATGGCGGCCATGATGCCGATGTAGGTGGCCGGGCAGGAACGGGAATTCTTGCCGATGGCCGACTGGCTGACCATCAGCACCCGCTTCAGGCGGTCCAGGTTCACCGCGCCCGCGTAGCTCAGCCGGGAGTCGGCCAGGGGCTGGCCCTGGATCTCGTGCAACAGGATCGGCGCCAGGGCGTCCACCACCAAGGAGCTCTTTCCCGACCCCGAAACTCCGCTGACGACGGTCAGGCGGTTCAGGGGTATCTTCAGGTCGATGTGGCGCAGGTTGTTGATGGCGATGGAGCGGATCCCGATAAACTCCGCCGCCGACTTTTCCCGGGCCGGGGCTTCGATGCGCCGGCGGCCGAAAACGTAATCCGAGGTCAGCGATTGCCGCGCGGCGGCGAAATCGCTCCCCGGGCCGGCGAACATCAGCTCCCCGCCCTTTTCACCGGCCCCGGGGCCGATATCGATGATGTAATCGGCGGCGCGGATGGTCTCCTCGTCGTGTTCGACCACAATCAGGGTATTCCCGCTTTCCCTGAGCCGGCCCAGGATGCGCAGCAGGTTCAGCTGCTCGGAGAAATGCATGCCGATGGAAGGCTCGTCCAGCACGTAGATGACGCCATTGAGGCTGAAGCCCAGCTGGGATACCAGGCGGGCGCGCTGCAATTCGCCTCCGGAAATGGTATGGATCTTGCGGTTGAGCGCGATGTAGCCAAGGTTCAGGGTGACAAAGGACTCCAGGCGCTGGATGATGTGCGGCAAGATGGGCCTGGCGATCCCTTTCTCATGCTCGCTGACGGCCACGCATTTGAAAAAACGCAGCAGGTCGACGATCTCCATTTCTCCCAGCTCGAAGATATTCTTGCCGCGGAAATAGAAGGAACGCGCCCCGGGGTTCAGGTCGGAGCCCTGGCAGGCGCCGCAGGGACGTGCTTCATCCCCCTGGCGGCCCATGCCCTGGCAGGCCGGGCAGGCCCCTTCCGGCGAATTAAATGAAAAGGTCCCCGGCTGCGGTTCCGGGAGCGACACATCGCAATGGGGGCAATGGAGGCGATTGGAGAGAAAAACGGATTCGTCGCCCGCCGCGACCATGATCTCGCCGTTGCCTTCGTTCAGCGCCAGGGTGATGCTGTCGGTGATCCGCTCCCGGTTGCGAAGCTCGATTTCCAGGACATCGATTTGCACGGCGATGTGATGGCGGCTGTGGCGGTCCAGGTTGGGCGGGTTTTCCAGGTCGCAGAGCCGGCCGTTGACCATGGCTTTCAGGAAGCCCCGCTTGCGGTATTTTTCAAACAGGGCCCGATAATTGCCGCGGCGGTTCCTGACCAGCGGGCTGAAAATGCGCAGCAGACGCCCCGGGAAATTTCCAAAAACGTATTCCGCGATTTTCGCGCTGGAATAGCGGCTGATCGGCCTGCCGCACTGCGGGCAGCGCGCCTCGGCCAGCCTGGCGAACAGCAGCCTCAGGAAGGGGGCGATTTCGGAGATCGTGCCCACGGTGGAGTTGAAATAGTACGAGGAATGCTTCTGATCGATGGCAATGGTCGGGGCGATCCCCTTGATGGATTGGACTTCCGGCCGTTCCAGCGACTTGATGAATTGACGGGCGTAGGCGGAAAGGGACTCCAGGTACTTGCGCTGCCCTTCCTGGAAGATCGTGTCATAGGCCAGGGTCGATTTTCCCGAACCCGACACGCCGCTGATCACGATGAGCTTCTGTTTGGGAATGCGCAAGTGCAGGTGCTTCAGGTTGTGCTTGTGGGCGTCGATGATCTCTAAATAAGACATGAAAAGTTTTAATTACCCATTGATCTACATAATTCGTAAGCCGTAATTCGAAACGGCAATAACGACCTATGGCCCGCTTTTCTTTCGAATCACGAATCACGAATTACGAATCACGGAGAGTCGCCCTACTCCATCGTCTTGAAACGCTTCAGATCGTTCGCGTTCTCGATCCATTCCTCGATATAGCCGCATTCGGTGCAGATGAACTTGCTCACCCAGACGTCGAGGCTGGTCAGGTTGATCGATATCCGGCACCAGCTGTTGAGCACCGGCGAACCGCGCTTGCGGCTGATCGCGGTCGAATTGCATTTCGGGCACTTTTTATTGTTTTTCATTAGAGTCACCTCATAGAAACCGGTTATAGCAAAAAAGAAAACAAATATCAAGAAACGTGATGCGTTATGCGTGATGAGTTATGCGTAAAAACAATAAGCTGAATTACTATTCCAAACTTTTTCTTTCGCATAACGCATAACGAGCTCTGGAATTACATTCACGCATAACGAAGTCTGGATAGACCATTCACGCATAACGGAGCCAAGGGCCGTCGAATTCCTTTAAAACTGAACTTGACAAAAATGATGAAAAAACTTAAAGTGTGTCCTTACACAAGGAGATAAAATGGCCAAAGAACTGCTCTCGGGCAATGAAGCCATCGCCCGCGGCGCCTACGAAGCCGGCGTCACCTTCGCTTCCGCCTATCCCGGCACGCCCAGCACCGAGATCCTGGAAAATGTCGTCCGCTACAAGGAGGTCATCCACGCTCAATGGGGAGTCAACGAGAAGACCGCCATGGAAGAGGCTCTGGGAGCCAGCTTCACCGGGGCCCGGGCCCTGGTGGCCATGAAGCACGTCGGGCTGAACGTGGCCGCCGATCCCCTGTTTTCCGCCAGCTATATCGGCGCGACCGGCGCGTTGATCATCATCTCGGCCGACGACCCGGGCATGCACAGCTCCCAGAACGAACAGGACAACCGCCACTACGCCATCGCCGCCAAGATGCCGCTGCTCGAACCGGCCGATTCTCAGGAAGCCAAGGACATGGTGATCGAAGCGGTCAGGATCAGCGAAAGCTTCGACACGCCGGTGCTGATCCGCATGACCACCCGCACCTCGCACTCGCGCTCGGCGGTCGAACTGGGCGAACGGCAGGTGCCGCCGGTCCCCGAATACAAGAGCGATTTCTTCAAGCGCAACCTGCTGCCGGGCAACGCCCGCCGCCGCCACGTGCTGGTCGAGGAGCGTCTGAAAAAACTGGCCGCCTTCAGCGACGGCTTCAAATACAACACCGTGATCAAGGGCAAGAAGCGCATCGGCGTGGTCGCGTCGGGCGTTTCCTACCAGTACGGGCGCGAGGCCTTCCCGGATGCCCACTTCCTGAAGATCACCATGCCCTACCCCTTCCCCGTGAACCTCTTCCGCCAATTCGCCGCCTCGGTGGACATGATATACATCCTGGAGGAAAATGACCCGATCATCGAAACGTTCGCCCGCCTTGCCCTAATGGTCCCTGGTGAAGGTCCTGAAGACCCCCGACGAGGGGGAGCCGCCCCGCATCCAAAGATCATCGGCAAGGACGTTTTTCCGCTGCTGGGCGAAATGTCCCAGGACGTGATCCAGGCCAGCCTGGGCCTGAAGGACCTGACCCCGCGTTTCGACTGCGAGACGATCCCCAAGCGGCCGCCGTCGCTGTGCGCCGGCTGCCCCCACACGGCATTGTTCTACAACCTCAACCTGCAGAAGATCAATTCCCGCGGCGATATCGGCTGCTACACCCTGGGCGCCCTGCCGCCCCTGAGCGCCATGGACACCTGCATCGATATGGGGGCCAGCATCACCTCCCTGCTGGGCATCGAAAAAGCCCTGGCCAAGGCCGACAAGACCATCAAGCAGGTGGCCGTGATCGGCGATTCCACCTTCTTTCATTCGGGCATCACCGGCCTGATCGACGTCATTTACAACAAAGGCCACTCCACGGTCGTCATCCTCGACAACTCCATCACCGCCATGACCGGGCACCAGGAAAATCCCGGCTCCGGCAAGACCCTGATGGGCGAAGACGCCCCGCGCATCGACATCGTCAAGCTCGTCCGCGACGGGCTGGGGCTCGAGCACACCTACGAGGTGGACGGCTACGACGTCAAGGCCATCAAGGAGCTGCTGAAGAGGGAAACGCTGCGGAGCGAGCCGTCGGTGATCGTCGTGCGTCGGCCGTGCATCCTCCTCTACCGCAAGGCCAAATGGTCGCCGCTGCGCGTCGACAGCGGCAAGTGCACCAGCTGCAAGCTGTGCCTGCGCCTGGGTTGCCCGGCCATCAGCTCCGACGCCGACGGCAAGGCGCTGATCAATGAGACGCTGTGCTCGGGCTGCGGCGTCTGCGCCCAGGTCTGCGCGCCGAAAGCCATCGCCTTCGTGGACGAGAAGGGGCTGCACAGCAGCACCATCACACTGGAAACGTACCTGAGCGGAGACCGATCATGAAAACCAAGTCAATTTTAATCTGCGGCGTGGGCGGGCAAGGCATCCTGACCGCCAGCGACCTGCTTTCCGACGTGCTGCTGCTGGCCGGATTCCAGGTGAAGAAAAGCGAGGTGCACGGCATGAGCCAGCGCGGCGGCGACGTGATCTCCACCGTGCGCTACGGCGACGAGGTCTTCTCCCCCCTGCCCGCGCTTGGAGAAACCGACTACATCCTGGCCTTCGAAAAGCTGGAGGCCTTGCGCAATGTCAACTACCTGAGCAAAAAGGGGATCATGCTGGTCAACGACTTCGAATGGCAGCCGCTGCCGGTTGCCTCGGGGCGTGAAAAATACCCGCAGCTCATCGAAACGCAATTGAAAAAACTGGCCGGCAAAGTGGTCTTGATCCCGGCCACCCGGCTGGCAATCGAACTGGGCAATGAAAAAGCCTCCAACGTCATCCTGATCGGCCTCCTGGCCGCGCACATGGAGATCGACCAGCAGCTTTGGATCGACGCGATCGGCAAAAAAGTCCCGCCCCGTTTCAAGGAGTTGAATCTCAAGGCGTTTGAAGCCGGTTTCCGTTTCCGGCCATAAAAGCGAAAGCCCGGCTCGCAAGCGCATAGGCTAAGGAGGAAAACGATGATCAAGGATTTCAAGGAACTGGTCGCGGCGGCCAAGCTTACCCGCAACATCGTGGCTGGCGTCCCCTGCCCCGAGGATGACAGCTCGATCCTTTCCGTCATCCAGGCCAAGAGGGAGAACCTGGCCGACTTTGTCTTGAGCGGCGACCGGGGGAAAATAACGGAGCTTTTGAAAAAACACGGCGGCCAAGCCGCCGATTTTGAAATCCTCGACTGCCCGGACGCCGAAAACGCCGCGGCCAAGATCGTGGAACTGGCTCGGCAGGGCAAGGTACACTTGATCCTGAAAGGCTTCCTGGCCACGGCCGCCCTGATGAAGCCGGTGCTGGACAAGGAAAAAGGCCTGCGCGGCGGCGGCCTCCTCTCCGACATACTGGTGGTGGAGAATCCCGCCGCCAATTATCGCGGGCTGCTGGGAATGAGCGACGGCGGGCTCAATATCCTCCCCGACCTGGCGCAAAAAAAACAGATCGTGGAAAACGCGGTCGCCGTATTCCAACGCCTGGGCTACAAAGAACCCAAAGTAGGCATCATGGCCGCCATCGAAACGGTCAAGGATTCCATGCCGGCCACCCTCGACGCCCGCAGCTTGAGCGAAATGAATCAACGGGGCGAGATCAAGGGCTGCCGGGTCTACGGACCCCTGGCCCTGGACATCGCCGTTTCTCCCGCAGCAGCCAAGCACAAGGGGATCAGCAACGAAGTCGCCGGCAAGGCCGAGATCATGATCGTCCCCAACATCGAGGCGGGCAACCTGCTGGGCAAGGCGTTCACCTACTACCTGAAGCTGACGGTGGCGCACGTGGTGATGGGCGCACGCATCCCGATTTTGATCCCCTCGCGCAATGAAAGCGAAAAGGATAAATTCCATTCACTGGCCCTGGGCGCGGCCGTGGCCGTCAGCGCCGCCGGCTGATGCGCCGGGCCGGGCCGGCCGAGTGGAAACGGTAACGTCTTCATCGACGGAGAAATGAGCCTGGAAGAGAGCGGCTTCATCATCTTCGTTGACCGCGCCCACGTGAAATGGCAGTACCTGCGCCCCGAATACAAAACGTTCATTTTGGAAAATGGACGCTACCAATTCTTCGACCGGGAGAACAACCAGCTCATGAGCGGGAGCATCAGCCCCGGCAACGAGCAGATCATCTGGGACCTGCTTTGCGCGCCGAAGCCGGGCCAGGTCAGCCGCTGGGAGGAGAAGACCCGGACCATCCAGCTGAATGTGGACGGGGGCTCGGGCCCCCAGGAATTGAAAATACGGATCACAAGCGACCTCCTGCCCGAGCGGGTGGAGCAGACAGCGGCCAGCGAAGTCACCCACGTTTACCAGTTCAGAAACTATCGGACCGGGGTTACCGTGGACGCCCGGGAATTCACTTTGGACCTCCCCGCCGACGTGGAAATCATTGAGCAAGAATAAGCATCGTGAAAACTTTTCCGCGCCAAATCCGTACATGATACTGGACGAAGACCAGGCCCTGATCAGGAAAACCCTTCAGGGCGATAAAAAGGCCTTCGAGGAACTGATGAGGAAATACGAAAAGAGGATTTTCAGTTTCGTCATTCGCATGGTCCGCAACGAGGAAGTGGCCATCGACCTGACCCAGGATTTTTTCATCAAGGTTTTCAACGTCCTCGACAAGTATAATTTCGAATACAAGTTTTCCACCTGGGCCTACCGCATCTGCTACAACCTGGTCATCGATCATATCCGCAAGAGCCAGGCCCTGGTCAGCTCGCTTGACGACGACAGCGTTTCCAGCAGGGAAATGCTCAGCTCGGAAAACGTCGTCAGCCATGACGGTTTCAAAAACCTGTCCCGGGAGGAAACCAGCGCCTATATCTGGAAGCTCGTGGAAAACATCGCGCCCAAGTACAGGGAACTGATCCTCCTGCGCTACATCCAGGAGCTGAAATACGAGGAGATCGCCGAGATCACGGCGCTGCCGGTGGGGACGATCAAAAACCGCATTTTCAAAGCCAAGGAAATTTTAAAACGGGAGATGGAAAAAGATGGCCTGCCTGCCTGACGACAAAATCCTGAGCTACCTCGACGGCGAGATCAAAAGCATCGAGCAGTCGCTGATCCGGGATCACCTGCTGCTCTGCGCCAATTGCCGACGCAAGGCCGAAGGTTACGCAGAGATGAACAAGATCCTGGCGCAGCCGGCGCTCAGCCAGCCCCCGGCCTGGCTCGTCCCGCGCATCATGAAGCGTCTCTACCCGGAAATTCACAGCTACGCGTCGATCGCCGCCCTGATTGCCGCCAGTTTCGTGTTTTTCGTCTCCTGGATCTATATTTATTTTGATTTTTCGAGCAACAGCCTGATCCAGGCCCTGCGCCTGACGGCCGACCGCACCTCGAACTGGCTGGTCGACGCCATCAAGGGCATATCCGCGGTATACAGCTCGGTGCAGGCCGTTTTCAAGGCCTGCAACGCCTTCCTGGGAGTGCTGTTGACTACCCGCCCTGGCGCCGGGGCGTTGATCATCGCCTTTCTCCTCGCCTTTTCCGGGTTATTGCTCTGGGCCATGATCCGCCTGCTGCTTAGAAAGCCGCGGGAAGAAAAACATTGAAAAAAAACCTGATACTGTTTCTCCTCTTGGCCGTCTGCTTCATGCTGCCGGCGGCGTCCGCCAAAAAATTCATCCAGGTGCCCGCCGGAACCACCAGGCCCGGCAGCATCAACGCCTTCAATTCCGCCTTGGCCATCGACGGCAAGGTCGAGGACGGGATCTTCCTGATCGGCGGGAGCTTGCAGCTGAGCGGCGTGGTCAACGGCGACGTCATCTGCCTGGGCGCTCAGGTGGACATCAAGGCTGGGGCGGTCATCGGCCGCGATCTGATCATCATCGGCGGCAGCCTGGCCAAGGATCCGAGCTGCAAGATCAACGGTGAATTCTACAATGTCCGCACCCAGAAAGACCTGAAAAGAATCAGCCATACCCTGCTGCCTTTCCTGCCCGAAAGCGGCGGCATGACCTTTTTCAGAGTCGGGAAGATCTTTCTCTGGTTCATCCTGGTCATGCTGGCCTTGCTGCTGCTGCCGCTGCAGATCGGCCGGGCCGCGGGCATGCTGAAAAAATCGTTGCTGCGCTACGGGGCCTTCGGCTTGCTGGCCATGCTCGTGTTTATCCTGCTGCTGCTCATTTTCGTCATCCTGAGCCTGGTGCTCATCGGCATTCCCCTGCTGCTGATCCTGATCGCCGCGTATTTCCTGGCCCTCATCTTCGGCCGCGCCGTGGTGTTTTTTGCCATCGGCAGCGGCATCGCCGCGGTTTTGAAAATCAAAGGCAACACCATACTCTTCGTGGTCCTGGGGACGACGGTCTACGCCCTGCTCAAGTTCATTCCCTGGATCGGAGCCCCCCTGCTGATCCTCATGGACATCGTGGCCATCGGCATCAGTGTGGGGTTTTTCCTGCAGCGCCGGAAGCCGGCTGCCTGAGATAAGGGTTTAGGGTACAGGGGTTAGGGTTTAGGGTAAAGAAATCTGCAATTGAAAATCAGCAAATAAATTGACCTACTTGGATTTTCCGCTTTTCAGTACCCTCGGGTTGAAATATCAATCGCCTTTATCAATGACTTCGATTGCTTTTTTTCTTCCCTCAACCCTATACCCTAAACCCTAGCCCCTATACACTGACAGCTAATCTTCCAGGATGTGTCTTTCCTTGTCCTTCTCGATGCGGTCGATCCGCTCCCCGGTGCCGTCGACCAGCTTCTGCAATTCGTCATTGAACCGTTTCTCGTCATCCTCGCTGATCTCCTTGGCATCTTTCATCCCTTTGCTCAGGTCGCGGTATTCGCGGCGGATGTTGCGGATGTTGGTTTTTCTTTCTTCGGTATACTTTTTCATGGTCTTGATGATTTCCAGGCGCCGCTGCTGGTCCAAGGGCGGGATGGGCAATTTGATGACCTTGCCGTCGGAAACGGGATTGATGTTGAGATTGGCGGCGCGGATGGCCTTGTCGACATCGTTGATGATCTTGCTGTCCCAGGGCTGGATGATGATCAGGTTGGCTTCGGGCACGCCCAGGGTGGCCAGCTGATTGATCGGCGTGGGCACGCCGTAATAATCGATCAGGATACCGTCCAGGATCGACACCGAGGCCCGGCCGGTGCGGAATTTGGAAATCTGTCTCTTGAAATCTTCTTCCACCTTCAAGCAATCGTTTTTCGCTTCGTCCAGGGTTTCTTTAATCATTCCGCTCTCCGCTCAAATTAATTAAAGTACCGATATCGTCGGAAGTGACGGCTTTCTTGATGTTGCCTTTCTGGGTAATGTTGAAGATCTTGATTTTCAGCTGATTGTCCTTGCTCAGGGAGATGGCCGTGCTGTCCATGATCTTCAGCTCCTTGGCCAGGACATCGGCGTACGAGATATGTTTGAACTTGGTGACGTTCTTGACCCGCTGCGGATCGTCCGAAAAGACCCCCTCGACCTTGGTGGCTTTCAACAAAATGTCGGCCTTGATCTCGATGGCCCGCAAGGCGGCGGCCGTGTCGGTGGTGAAGAAAGGATTGCCGGTCCCGGCGGCGAAGATGATCACTCGTCCTTTTTCCAGATGGCGGATCGCCCGCCGCGGGATGAAGGGTTCGGAAATCTCCTTGACCTCCAGCGCCGATATCAGCCGCGTGTGCAGCCCCTTTTTTTCAAGCGCGTTCTGCAGGGCGATGCCGTTGATCATGGTGGCCAGCATGCCCATGTAGTCGGCGGAGGCGCGGTCAATGCCGAGTTCGGCTGCCCGCCCGCCGCGGAAAAAATTCCCGCCGCCGGTCACGATGGCGATTTCAATCCCCAGATCGTGAATTTCTTTGATCTCGGCCGCGATATCACTGATGACATCGGGGCTGATGGCAAACGAGCCTTCGCCATGCAATGCTTCCCCGCTCAGCTTCAGAAGGACCCGCTTGTACTTGGCCTGGCCGGGAGCCATTTTACAGTTCTTCGCCCACTTGGTAACGGACAAACCTTTTGACGATGATGTTTTCGCCGGTCTTGTGGATTTTTTCGGCAATCAATTTCTCGATGGTCAGAGTGTCATCCTTGAAAAAAGCCTGGTGCAGGAGACAAACGTCGGCATAGAACTTGCTCAGTTTGCCTTCCACTATTTTTTCGATGATGTTGGCCGGCTTGCCGCTGCTTTTCATCTGGGCGCGATAAATCTCCTTTTCCATTTCCAGGTCGGCGGTCGGAATGTCCTTTTCAGAGATATAGCGGGGATTCATGGCCGCGATCTGCATGGCTACGTCCTTAAGCAGCTGCAGGAAATCCTGGTTCTTGGCCACAAAATCGGTCTCACAGCCCAGTTCCAGCAGGACGCCGATCTTGCCGTTCATGTGGATGTAGGAACCGACGGCGCCCTGTTTGGTCACCCGCGTCGATTTGGCTTTGGCTTTTTCAAAACCTTTCTTGCGCAGGATCTCGGCGGCCTTGATCAGGTCGCCGCACGACTCCTCGACGGCTTTTTTGCACTCCAGTATGCTGATCCCTGTTTGTTCTCTTAATTTCTTGACTGACTCCATGTCCAACGCCATTTCAATTCTCCTTTTCCACGGCCACGGCGGCAGCGGCGGCGGCTTCCTGCGCCGCTTTTTCCGCGATGAGCTGCTGGGCGTTGGCCGATTCGACGATTTTGCGGTTCTGGCCTTCGCTGACCGCTTCCCCGAACTTGCTGATGAACAGGCGGATGGAGCGGATGGCGTCGTCATTCCCCGGCACGGGGTACGGAACATCCTCGGGATTCGCGTTGGTGTCAACCACGGCCACGATGGGGATGTTCATGCGCTTGGCTTCCTTGATGGCGATATCTTCAAAGGTGGAATCAATGACCACCACCACCCCCGGCAGTATGGTCATCTTGCGGATGCCCCACAGGCTGCGATACAGCTTTTTATATACTTTTTCCAGACGCGACTGCTCTTTCTTGGGCTTGACCTCCCAACGGCCGTCTTTCTTCATTTCATCGAGTTCCATCAGCCGGTCAATGCTCTTCTTGATCATGCCGAAATTGGTCAGCAAACCGCCCAGCCAGCGCTTGTTCACGTAGTGCATGCCGGTCGCCTCGGCGCTCTCCTCGATGATCGATTGCGCCTGCTTCGTGGTGCCGACGACCAGGACGTCCTTGCCGGAGGCGACCGTGTCGGCGATGAACTGCAGGGCGGTCTTGAACATCTCGATCGACGTCTGCAGGTCGATAATGTAGATTCCGTTCTTCTTGCCGAAAATATACGGCTTCATCTTGGGATTCCAGCGCCGAATCTGGTGGCCGAAGTGAACGCCCGCTTCCAACATTTCCCTCATATTGATCTGGACCATGACCGCCTCCTAGCGCTTGTGATACTGGGTAGCCTTTCTGGCTTTGAGCAGGCCGTACTTGCGCCGCTCCTTCTCCCGAGCATCTCTGGTCAATAAACCCGATTTTTTTAATGGCGGTCTGAGTTCCGAATTAAATTCCAGCAACGCCCTGGCAATGCCCAGACGGATGGCCCCGGCTTGTCCGGAGACGCTGCCGCCTTCAATATCGATAAAAAAATCGAAGCTGTTCATGGTATTGGTCACGGTCAATGGCTTGAAGATGGTGAGCTTGTGAATTTTCAGCGGGAAATAATCATTGAACACTCGGTCGCGCTTGTTGACCGTCAAAGTGAAATTCCCAG
The DNA here is from genome assembly GCA_026393775.1 of Candidatus Aminicenantota bacterium. GTDB lineage: Bacteria > Acidobacteriota > Aminicenantia > UBA2199 > UBA2199 > UBA2199. The sequence continues at coordinate 8,602 of JAPKZM010000030.1, read as the reverse complement.
TGCCGGGCCGCAAATAGACCCTGGCAATGCTGGTTTTTCTTCTTCCTGTTCCGTAATATTGCACGATACTCAATGGCTCCTCCTATATTTTCAATAATTCGGGTTTCTGGGCGGCATGATGGTGCTTGTCGTCCGGATATACCTTCAGCTTGGTCAGCAGCTTGTAGCTCAGCTTGTTCTTGGGCAGCATGCCCTTGACCGCGTGCAAGACCACCCGTTCGGGATGGGTCGCCAGCATGCGCTGGTAGGTGATCTCCTTCAGCCCGCCGCGGTATCCCGAATGCCGGTAGTACAGCTTCTGCTCTTCCTTACCGCCGGTCAATTTCACCTTCTTGGCGTTGATGACGATCACGAAATCCCCGCAATCGAAAAACGGGGTATAATAAGGGTGGTCTTTGCCGCGCAGGACATGGGAAATTTTCGTGGCCAGGCGCCCGAGCACCATGTCGCTGGCGTCGACCAGCCACCATTTCCGCTCAATGCCTTTTTTTTCAGGCAAATGCGTCACATTGCTTTTGTTCAATTTCATTGGCAACCTCTTTGGAATTGGAAAGGTTATAATTTATAGTATTTTTGCCTTTTTGTCAAGGTTTTTACTAAAAAATTACGCAGCGCCATGACGAGGTTTTTTACGAGGCATCTGGCGATGCCACCTAAATACGCGCCGCCAAAGATCAAGGGCGCCGGCGATTTTGCCGGCAAACAGTTGCTTTAGATGACAAAATTTGTTATATTATGGGGCAATGAGATTGAACAAACAGCAAATCGAGCACCTGGCCTTTTACATCGTCCAGCGTCTGCTCAAGGAAAATTTGCTGATGATCGATAACAGGGAAAAAATGGCCGCCGACGTGCAGGCCATCATTTCCACGGAGCTGGAAAAAGAGGACATCCTGGACGAAAAGGTCAAGGATATCCTGAAGGAAAAGCTCAACGAGATCAGGAATTCCAACATCGATTATTACGAAATGTTCCGCATGGTCAAGAGCAAGCTGGCCGAGCAGGAGAACCTGGTCCTATGAGCCTGAAACTGTCGAAAAATCGGGTCAATTTCCTGACCAAGCTGATCGTCGACCACATCGAAAAAAGCGACGAAATCGACTACAGCGAGGATCTCGGCAACATCCGCTTCAAGATCTACCATTTCATCATGGATGAGCTGAAAATGTTCGAAGACATCGAGATCCAGGCCCGGGACAAGATCATTTCCCAGAAAAAAAATATCCCCGAGGGCTCGCGCGATTGGGAGATCCTGTTCCGCAAATATACCGGCGAACAGCTGGACAAGCTCGGCAAGCTCTGGGATTAAATCACGATCAAAAATCACTGCGTGATGCGTAATGCGTTATGCGTTATGAGAAAGAACAATAACATAAAACTAAATTTTGCTCGCGTCTCTTTCTCATCACTTATCACGGAGCTTGGCAAGCTCGTTCACGCATCACGAATCGGTTGAGACCATTTTCACGGAGGGGCAAACACGATGAACCTTGAAGCCAAGATCGACTGGGAACAAGGCCTCGCCTTTCAAGCTCACCTGGACGGCTTTGACTTCGTCATAGACGGAACCCCCGAAGCCGGGGGCAAAAACCTCGGGCCGCGCCCCAAGGGGTTGACCCTGGTCTCGCTGCTGGGCTGCACCGGCATGGACGTCATATCCATCCTGGGCAAAATGAAGGTCAAGGTCGAAAAGTTCGCAGTATCGGCCGAAGCCGCCCTGGCTGACGAGCACCCAAAAAAAATCGTCGCTATCAAGGTCATCTACGATTTTACCGGCCCCGGGCTGACCCCTGAACCGCTGCGCAAGGCCGTCGCCCTCTCGGAAGAGAAATACTGCGGCGTTAGGGCCACCCTGGCCCCCGCCGTCACTATCAGCCATGAGATCGTTGTCAATGGAAATTGTCTTATTGAGTGATTTCAAATGTTCACAGGAATTGTAAAAACTATAGTTAATACAATTTCCATTGACATTGACGCACTAGATGATTTCAACAACTCAAAGTGATGGTTGAAATCATAGTGCGACCAATCAATGGCGAGAAAGTCTGAGGCTGAGAAGCAAGCCCGCCGCGATCTCGGCGCCATCCGGAGGTTCACCGCTCCCCTATCACCGCCGGTGGACTCCTTCGAGGCCAGCATCCGCTCCACGCCGTTCCGCATCCTGATCTCGGTACTGCTGAGCGCACGCACGAAGGATCCGGTGACCGAGAAGGCCGCCGCCCGATTGTTCGCTGCAGCCGATACGCCTGATAAAATGGGCCACCTGTCCGAGGCGCACATTGGCCGGCTGATCTACCCGGTCGGCTTCTACCGCACCAAGGCCAAGCATATACTGGGGATATGCCAGGTCTTTGAACAAGGCGAGCGGTTCCCCTCCTCTCTCGACGAGCTGCTGGAGCTTCCCGGGATCGGCCGCAAGTCAGCCAACCTCGTCCTGGCTCTGGCCTTCGCGCAACCGGCGATCGCCGTCGACACCCATGTCTTCCGCATCGCCCGGCGGCTGGGTTGGGCCAGCGGCCCGACTCCGGCGGCGGTCGAGCTGGAATTGCAGAAAATATTCCCGCGCCGGCAATGGCCGCAGGTCAACCAGGTGCTGGTAGGATTCGGCCAGACCATTTGCCGGCCCAGAAACCCGAAATGCGCTGAATGCGTGCTGCAGAAGACATGCCCATCATCTTCAGTGACAAGGGGCGCGGTTATCGCGCCCTAGGCAAAAGGCGAAAGGAATAATTTGATTCTTGGGATTTGATATTTTGGGCGCGATGACCGCGCCCCTACCCTATTTTTTTTCGCCCAGGATCTTTTTTAATTCTTCGATGATGATATCTTTTATCCATTCATTGGCTTGGGCCGGGATCTGGAAAGCCCCTTCATCCGCGGGCCGGGCTGCCGCCTGGGCCTTCACCGGTCCGAGTCCGAGCGAAGCGCGCTTTTCCAATAATTTGGCCTTGTCTGCCGCGGGCAGGGTGCGAAAGGGTTTCATGCCCTTGCCGTAGTGATCAATGCGCAGAAGGTGCTCAAGCAGTTCCATGCGCAGGAAAGCCTCTTTGATGTTGTTGCCGGCGGCAAAGGCGCCATTGCCAGGCATCATGAAAACATCGCTCCGGCTCAGGGCGGCGGCGACCAGCGCCTCGTTTTCAGGTGCGCCGGGGAAGGCATATGGGGTGACCGGGATGGAATCGCCGATGGAGACCACCGCCTCGGGAAGCTGCACCGCGAAATCGCCTCCGGCCAGGCCTCTGGCCGTGGCCAGGGGCGGATGGGCGTGGAGCACGGCCTGAATATCGGGCCGGGCCCGGTAAGCGGCCAGGTGCAGCTTGATCTCCGAGAATGGCTGGCCCGTGCCCTGCAGTTTTTTGCCTTCCATGTCCAGGCCGATGATCATATCCGCGCTCACGTCGGCCTTGCTGACCGCTGTGGGCGTGGCCAGCAAAGTCCCTTCGAAGCGCACGCTGACGTTGCCGTCGTGGTTGGCCACCCAGCCCTTGGCAGCCACCTTATGGCAGACTTCAACGATGGCACCGATCCATGCTTCACGGCAACTGTCCATGGTTGGATCGATCGTCAGTCCAGCTGCTTCCCGGACTTGGAAGCTTTCATCTCGTTCAACTGCTGGAGAATCGCGGACGCCGCCTGCGCCGCCGAGTCGATCTCCGACTCGCCGCCGCTGAGGATCAAACGCCCGCTGGCACCGAAAGGCTTGATGTCGATCAGCTTGACCTGGGCGGCCTTCAACGCTTCATTGCAGGCAACCATCAGGTAGGCGGCCGGAGTGACTTCCATGATGAACACCGATTCGCCGGCAATGACCATGTTGCCCTTGGCCAATCCGGTGAACATGATGGCGTGATCCTGTTCCACGCCGCGGATGGTTTTTTTGGTTAAAATTTCCACGGCCGCCCGGTCGTTCTCGTCCAGGCCGGTTTCACGCAGGATGGCCCGGCCGGCCTCCTTGATCTCCCCCTGATCGCTGTGGTGCGCCAGCATCAACCCGAAATGGCGCTCGGTGACCACCGAGGTCAAGCGCACGGCCGTCGCTTTCAGGGCAATGTCGATCATGGTGTGGATTTCCATGGCTGGTGCGATCTCGATCATCAGGGCCGCGTCATATTCCTTGGGATCATATACCCGGTTGTCCTTGGCAATGTATTGCGCCAATTGGGGCTGCAAACTATCAATGAAAGTCAACGTTCTCAATTCAAAGCCCGGTTTTGCCATTCCATCCCTCCTTCAATACGTTCCTTTTTTTGCATCCTGACCGGTCACGATAGCCACGCTGGCGGACGCGCCGATGCGGTCGGCCCCGGCCTGGATCATTTTTTGCGCATCCTCGCGCGTGCGGATGCCGCCCGAGGCTTTCACTTCCATGTCGCGGCCGACGATGCGGCGCATCAAGGCGATGTCCTCCACCGTGGCTCCGCCGCCGCCGAACCCGGTCGATGTTTTCACGAAGGCGGCGCCGGCGGTCTTGGCCAGGGAGCAGGCGATCACTTTTTCCTCATTGTTCAACTGCGCGGTCTCGAGGATCACTTTCACCTTGTGGGGCTTGGCGGACTCGACAACGGTCCTGATGTCTGCAAAAACGGTTTTATAGTCCTTGGATTTCAGCGCCCCGATGTTGATGACCATGTCGATCTCTTCGGCCCCGGCCTGGACGGCTTCCCTGGCTTCAAAAGCCTTGGCCTGGCTGGTGGCGGCGCCCAGGGGAAAGCCCACCACGGCGATGGGCTTGACCGTGCTCCCCCGCAATTGCCTGGCCACCAGGGGAATGTTGGCCGAGTTGACGCAAACCGTGGCGAAGCCGTACTGCCTAGCCTCGGCGCATATCTGCATGAGTTGTTCGCGGGTGGCGTCCGGCTTCAGCAGGGTGTGGTCGATCATGGCCGCCATCTTGGCGTCAATGCCGGCGCCCCGGATGCCGGTCTTGGCTCCGATGCGCTCCGCCCCGCTGGCGACGATATTTTTCACTGCCTCGGGCTTGAGCGAAACGCAGTGGCCGCAGCCGCTGCACTCCGCGCAGCCTTGGCCTCCGGCCAGGTCTGCAAGGGCAGTGGTCAAAAGCCCTTTCTGCGCGAGCTTTTCAGCCACGCGCCGGCAGATGATGTCAACTACCTCATCAAAATTTTCCAATTCCACTTGAGACATGTGCTCCTCTTCGTGCGAATCCTAATTCTTTTTCCCTTCCCGGTCAATGGCAACCGCGTCGACGATGCCGACGATGACCGAATGAAAGGGATCCTGGCGCGTTCCCAGCAATTCGCGCGCCGTATTGCCTTCCTGCTGCACCAAGACCAGGTCGCCGGGACCGGCGTTCACGGTATCGCAGGATAAAAATGACGGTCCGCTGTCTTCCCCGTATTCGTCGACCGGCTGCACCATCAATATCTTGTGCCCGCGGAAACAGTCGTGCTTCCTGGAAGCGACCACGTTGCCGATCACCCGCGCCAGTTTCATTTTACCGCCCCCTCATCCGTTCTTGCCGAAGATCCGCTGGCGGTCGTTGATGCCCTTGTCCTCGAGCTGGACGCGATCGACGATGCCGGTGATGGCCGCGTCGACGGGAACGTCCGGCTCCGGCAGGGCGAAAGCGGCTTCCCGGGCCAGGGTGTAATAGACGATCTCGCCGGGGCCGGCCTGGACGACATCCACGGCGGCGATCGCCTCGCCGACCGGCTGCAGCTTTTTATCCAGCGGCTGGATCATCAGGATCGCCAGGTTCTGCAGCTTTTCGCTTTTTTTCGTCGCTACCACGGTACCGATCACCTTCGCCAGTTTCATCGGACACTCCTGCGCCGAGAGCTTGCCCCCCGAATTTCAGGAAAAGTTCTCTTGCCCTTTCTCACTTTCCCTCACCAATAGACGCCCTTGGCCAGCAGATCCTTGTGCGGAGCGGGGATCAATTCACAGGCGGCCAGCATCCCTGCCTGGGCGGCAAATTCCCTTGCCGCGGCCAACGACCCTTCCACGTCGGCCAATTCGCCCGTCATGACGAAATAGCCCTTGCCGCCAAGTCCGTTGGCCAGCCGGATTTCCACCAGCTGGACCGGCGTGGCTTTAACGGCGATATCGGCGGCCTGAAGGCAGGTGGCCACGGCCAAGGTTTCGATGATGCCCAAGCTGCCGAACTTCTCGATCTGGGCGGTCCCGGCCAGAGCCGGGATCACGTCGCGGTGCACGAAGGGGAGGAACAGATCGGCCACCACCATGTCGCTCCCGGTTTCCAGTCCCACTTTCATCGCCTCCTCGACCTCGGCCACGCCGCCGCAAATGATGGTGAGATATTTCCCCGGGCAGATCGGATGGGTTTCGAGGATCCGCACCGACGCCTTTTTCACCATGGCATCGCACGAGAAGATGCCCCGGGCCACCGATTTGTACTCGATCATTCCCAGAGATGGTTCATTCATGGTCCCTTTCCTTCATTTTGCGCTTATTTCGATCCAGTCCTCGTTCACGGCGGTTATTGTGCCGGCAATGGATGCATGGCAGACGGCGCCCAACATTCCCGCTGGCGTCTCGGCGATGGCCTTTCCCATTTTGACCTTTTCACCTTTCTTCACCCGGGCGACGGCGGGAGCGCCGGCGTGGCGGCAAAGCGGCACGCGCACCAGCTCCGCTTGGAGATAGCCGGCAAACGGTGTTTCCACGGCATACTCGGAAATCCCCGTTTTTTTCAATACGGTCGAAACGGGAATTCTGCGGTAGGAGATTTCAGCAAGCGCCGAAAGTTTGGTCCGCCCATGCGGGTTCTTGATGCCGCGGGCGATCAGCTGTTTTTTATATTCCGCCAACACCAGACGCGGAGATAGGAGCATGGCGTCGCAGGCCAGGAGTTCGCACACGCCGCACTGGCTGCATAAAAAGGCGGCGGTGACATGCCCGCTGGGTTCGGCTAAGCCGTAATCGAGTGAACGCATGGCCAGGTGCGGATGCAGGTTGTGTCCCAGAAGGTGGCGCGGGCACAGGTCGCTGCAGCGAAAACACTGGCAGCATGCGGCTTTTGACCTTTTCACCATCTGCGCGATGCTCGTTTTTTTCAGCCGCACGATGAGATGGTCGGCCGGCAAGGCCAAAACCCCGGAGGTGGTCCTGGCGATCCCCAGCCGGGGATCAGCCACCAGGTTGCCCATCATCGGGCCGCCGTCGATCAGCACGTCGTCGGCATGGCGCGCCCCGCCGGCCTTGGCCAGCAGGTCGGCATAAGGTGTCCCGATGGGAGCCACGACCACGGCGGGCTTGCGCACCGAACCGGCGACGGTCACCGGCCGCTCGGTCACCGGCTTGCCGTGGAACGCATCGGCCACCTGGGACAAGGTAAGCGCGTTGCAGACCACGACCCCGACATCCAGCGGCAGGCCGCCCTCGGGGACCACCCAGCCGGTGACATCATAAACGGTCAGGAATTCGTCGCCCGCCGGGTAATAATTTTCCAGCCGGTGAATGCGAATGCGGCCGTCGCCGCTGGAGAGCGCTTTCTGAACGGCTTGGATCGCGTCGCGATTGTGTTCCTTGAGCGCGACGAATCCGCGCTTGGCCCCGGTCGCTTCCATGGCCAGCGCCAGTCCCTCCAGCACCGATTCCGCGTGCTGGTTGAGCAGGTTTTTTTCAGAAGCCAGGAGCGGCTCGCACTCGCTGCCGTTGGCGATCACGGTATCCACCTGCGCCTTCAGCTTCGCGTGGGTGGGAAATCCGCCGCCGCCGGCTCCGATGACCCCGGCTTCCTGCACGGCCTGAATGATTTTTTCGGCTCGGTTGGACATGGCTTAATTGTGCCTCGCCCGCCCAGCGTCAGGTTTCGTGTCGGTTTTGTTCATGGACCTCAAATTACACGATCCTGAAATATCCGCTTAACGTGCAGCGGCGCGTGCGGGTGAAGTGCCGGGCCGAGGTGAGTCCCTCACCGGTGGGCGAAGCGATGGTGAACGAAGTGTAACCTTCACCGCCGAAACCCAGTCCGGCCAGGGCCATGCCGTTTTTCACAAAAATGGTCGTGTTCATCTTTTTCGCCATGCGGTGCATGTGGTCGATGTTGCGCGAATGGATCACCGCCGTGTGAAAGCACCCATGCTCCAGCCGGTAGGCCAGTTCGATGGCCGCGTCGATGTCGCGAACTTGGATGAAAGGCAGCACCGGCATCAGCATCTCTTCTTCGGCAAAAGGATGGTCGGCGCCGGTTTCCACGATGGCCAGCCTTTTAGCGGAGGGAACATCCATGCCGATCTGTTGCAGGATCAGTTGAATGTCCTTTCCCACCCAGGCTTTGCTGGGATGCCCATCCCCGTCCAGGATGATCTTTTCAAGCCTCCGGGCCTGGTGTTCGCCCAATTCAACGGCTCCCGCTTCCAGCAGCGCTTTTTTCAAGCCCGCAGCGGCTCCGCTGGTGACGATGATCTCCTTCTCGACCACGCAGATGATATTGTTGTCGCAGCTGGCGCTGGCCACGATATCCCTGGCCGCCTTTGCCAAATCCGCGCTCTCGTCCACGACGACCGGAGGATTGCCGGGTCCGGCGGCGATTACCCGTTTTCCCGATTTCATGGCCGCCGCCACCACGGCCGGCCCGCCGGTCACGACCAGCAATTGGATTCCGGGATGTTCAATC
>JAPKZM010000121.1 GCA_026393775.1 Candidatus Aminicenantota bacterium | reverse complement strand
CGGCTGGCCCTGCACTTGCTGGTTAAAATCAGCGATATCATTTTTAATGTCGATGAGCATGATCACCGAACCCTTGGCCGTGATCTGCGGCGTGACCTTCATTTCCAGGGCGGCGTTGATGTATTGCGTAGTGACGGTGTTGTTCGGGATGGTCTGGATGGGGATCTTTTCGCCCTGGGTGATCTCGGCCGGCATGTTGTTCTGGGTGGTGGCCCGCGGCGACGAGATGAGCCGGCCCTTGCCTTTGCGGGTAAGGGCGGTCAGGGCCACGTCGAGGTTGAAGGAGCCGGCGATGTTTCCCAGCGAGATCTTCGGGAACGTCGCGCTGTCGGCCGTCGGCACGTTGACGACATAACCGAGTGGGTTCGTCTTGGTGTCGCGATCCGCGGCAGTGAGTGAACCGCCGCTTTTGATGGAACTGGGAAAAACCAGATTGGTCTGGTTGCCGTGGGCGGCGCTGGCGACGGCATTATAGCCCCACTGGATACCGAATGTATCGAGCGAACTGGCGGAAGCCTCCACGATGCGCGCCTCGATTTGGACCTGCGGATTGGCGGCGTCGAGGGTGTCGATCAGCGAATCGATGATCTTGATCTTTTCCGGGACCTCGGAAATGATCATGGTGTTGGTGCGTTCGTCGACGATCAATTCGCCGCGCGGGCTCATCTGCTTTTTGAGGATCGGCATCAGATCGGAAGCCCTGGCATAACTCAAGGTGCGGGTGGACACTTCCAGGTTGCCTTCCTCCAGACGCGCTTCGCGCAGGGACTGGCGCTGTTTCGCCTCGACAGCCAGCTTGTCCACCTTGCCAATGCGCAGGATATTACCTTCCTGGATCATATCCAAGCCATTGACCTTCAAGATCAGCTCCAAAGCCTGGTCCCAGGGGACCTGGATCAGTTCGCAGGTGAAACGGCCGGTGACGTCGGGATCGATAACCATGTTCAATCCCGATATTTTGGCGATGAATTTCAGCAGATTGCTGATGTCGGCGTTCTTGAAGGAAAAATCATAAGGATCGCCGGAGAATTGCGTCTTGCCTCCATCGACGGTCTTTTTTTCGAAGGTAGCGCTTTCCAGCTGCGGAACGTCCTGGACGCTGGGTTCGGCTTCCTTGGTCATGGGCTCGACATCGGCCTTGGATTTTTCCGGGCCGAAAAATTCCGGGGCCTGCATGGCCGGCTTTTCAGCGGCGGTCACATCGGCTTGCGCCGGCAGCGCCTGCACGGACGTGATGTCGGCTGCGATCGGGGCTGCCTTCAACGCAGGCGGATCGGGCTGGAGAGCCGCGGCGGTTTGCTGGTTCTGGGCCAGGGCCGGAACCTTGGCGTCGGCGGCCGGCTCATCGAAGAATTCCACCTGCAGCAGGTTATCCTTGGCCTGCACCGAAAAGTGCTTCAGGTAATCAAGGTCGAAAACGATGCGGTAAACGGCGGCGGAATTGTTGCAACCGCGAATGCCCTTAACATTCTTGATATTGACGGTTTTACTGATCTTCTTGGATTGGGCATTTTGCAGGTCAATGGCCAGGCGGACCGGCTGCTGCTCGATAGGAATGACACGATACTCAGTCTTGGCGGATAGGACGAAATCGAAGCGAACCCGGTCCTGATCGCGGCCGGTCAATTGGACATCCTGAATCCGCACCGGCTTGGAGGCGTCCACCGGGGCCGGCTTGGCCTTTGCCTGGGAAGGCAAGGAATTGGCCGCGACCTTCTCAGTGGCCGCTGCGGGCACCGCGACGGCTTTTTCGGGGCGTGACGCCAGTTCCTTGATTACGGGGAATTCGATATACAAGCCCGTCTGGTTGGTGAAAACCCGGTAATTAACCTCGCCTTTCAGCCTGATTTCGACATCGGAAAAATCACCGTTGGTTTTGATGTTCAAATCCTGGATCACCGGGGAGTTAAAGGTGAGAAAATAGTCGTCCACCTTGAAATCGACATCTTTGATGCGCATGATCAGGCGGTTCAAGTTGTCTTTTTGCGGATAAAAGATATCCGGGATCGGCAGTATTTTGTCGGTCTGCATGTGCAATTGCAC
>JAPKZM010000070.1 GCA_026393775.1 Candidatus Aminicenantota bacterium | reverse complement strand
GTACTCTACCATTGAGCTATGCCCGCCCGCGTTCATTTTTTTGCCGCTTTTTTTTCTTTTTTCTTCTTTTCCTTGGGCACGAACTGAAAATCGACGAATTCAAGGATCGCCGTTTCGGCGCCGTCCCCTTTTCGGAAATCGTCGTGGATGATGCGCGTATATCCGCCCTGGCGGTCCATGAAGCGGGGCGCCACTTCATCGAAAAGTTTTTGCACTGTCTGGCGTTTGAAAAAATAAGCAAAAGCCCGGCGCTTGTCGGCCAGGGTTCCCGACTTGCCCAGGCCGATCATCTTTTCGACGATGGGCTGGACCGCCTTGGCCTTGGCCAGGGTGGTGGTGATGCGGTTCTTTTCGACCACGCTGGCGGTCAGGTTGCGCAGCAGCGCCCGGCGGTGAGCCGGATCGCGCCGCAGTTTGTATCCGTCCTTGGCATGTCTCATGTTGCTAGTCCTCCATGACCTCGATGATGTTTTCTTTCTTCTGAAATTTTTCCTTGAATTCGGAGCGCAGGGCTTCGGGGATTTTCTGCCCGAGCCCGAGGTTGTATTCGGTCAGCTTGCTGATGATCTCCTCGAGCGATTTCTTGCCGAAATTCTTGGAGTTCAGCAGTTCATGCTCGGTCTTTTCCACCAGCTCGAAAATATAGTCCACGCCGAGACGCTTCAGGCATTTGAGGGCCCGCACCGAGAGCCCCATGGATTCGACGGTTTTTTCCAGGAATTCGGTCTTGCTTTCGATATCCGCGTCGCCTTCCTGTTCCCCGCCGACCTTGAGCTTTTCCTTGTCTTGATAGTCGATAAAGACCACCAGGTGCTCGCGTAAAATCTTGCCGGACCGGGTCAGGGCTTCCTTGGGCGAAATGCTGCCGTTGGTCCAGACTTCGATGACCAGTTTTTCATAGTCGGTGGTCTTGCCGACGCGGGAAGATTGAATGGTGTAATTGACTTTTTCCACCGGGTTGAAATTGGCATCGACCGGAATGAAGTCGACGGGCAACGTTTCGTCAAAATTCTGGTCGGACAATTTGAAGCCCAGACCGCGCTTGATGACGATCTCCGCCTTGAACTTGGCGTCTTCTTCCATGTAAGCCAGATGAACGTTCTTGTCCAGGATTTCCACGCTGCCGTCGGTGACGATGTCTCCGGAAAGGATCTCTCCGGGGCCCGTTTTGTCGATGTGCACTACCTTGGTCTCGTCGCCCGTCATCTTGAGCGGAATGGTCTTCATATTTAAAATGATGTTCAGCACGTCTTCAAATATTCCCGGGATGATTGAAAATTCGTGCAGCACTCCATCGATGCGGATGGCCGTGATGGCCGCGCCCTCGATCAGCGAGAGCAGGACCCGGCGCAGGGAGATGCCGATGGTGGTGCCATACCCGCGTTCGAAAGGTTCGGCCGTGAAGCGTCCGTAATTGGGAGTCAATTCCTCAACATCCAACTTCCGGGGTCGTTGGTATTTTAAATTCATGAGTCCCTCCTTATTTCGAATACAACTCAACGATAAGGCGTTCTTCGATCTCTTTCAGGGAAACGTCGTCACGGGTTGGAAGAGCGTTGACCTTGCCGCTGAATTTGGCGCTGTCCACGATCAGCCAGCCCGGCACCTCGACCAGCCCCTTGACATCATCCAGCATGGCTTTCACGTTCTCGGCGGCGCGTTTCTTTTCGCGGAAAGAAACTTCATCGTTCACGCCCACGATGTACGAAGGCACGTTGACCCTCTTGCCGTTGACGCCGAAGAATCCATGCCGGATCATCTGCCGCGAGTGGTTGCGTGAATAGGCGAAATTCATCCGGTAGACCACATTGTCCAGGCGCAACTCCAGATTCTTGAGCAGGTTCTCGCCGGTGATTCCCTTTTTCTGCGCGGCGGCGGCGAAAACGTTGCTGAACTGCCTCTCGCTCACGCCGTAGAAGCGCTTTACCTTCTGCTTTTCGCGCAACTGGAGCTTGTAATGGCTCTTGCGGAAACTTACCCGGGAACCCTTCATCCCGGGCGGGTAGTTCTTGTGCTCCACCCCGCATTTATCACTCAGGCAGCGTCTGCCCTTGAGAAATAATTTCTTGCCTTCGGCGCGGCATAAACGACATAAAGACCCAGTATATTTTCCCACTTTGTTCCTCCTTACACGCGTCTCTTTTTCGGCGGCCGGCACCCATTATGCGGGATCGGGGTGACATCTTTGATGGATTTCACCTGGAACGCTGTGCCGCCGATCGACCGAATCGCGCTTTCCCGCCCGACGCCTGGCCCCTTGACGCGAACTTCCAGCGTGCGCAGGCCGAAATTCTCGGCATCCTTCAACGCCTTCTCCGCGGCCAGCTGGGCGGCGAATGGTGTTGACTTCCTGGAACCCTTAAATCCCACCATCCCGCCTGAAGCCCAGGCCAGCACCTTGCCGTCGGGGTCGGTGATGGTGATGATGGTATTGTTAAACGTGGAGTGGATGAACATGATGCCGTGATCGATCGTCCGCTTTTCCTTCTTTTTCGTCTTGGTACTGCTTTTTCTTTGAGCCATCGGCTGCCTCCCTTATTTCTTCTTCTTGATCATCGAGCCGCGCGGGCCCTTGCGTGTCCGGGCGTTGGTCTTGGTTCTCTGACCCCTGACAGGCAGGCCCCGCTTGTGCCTGCGGCCCCGGTAGCAGTTGATGTCCATCAGACGCTTGATGTCCTGGTTGACCTTCTTTTTCAGGTCGCCTTCGACCATCTCGTCCGATTCAATATGCTTGCGGATCCGGCTCAACTCTTCGGCGGTCAGATCCTTGATCTTCTTGTTTAAATCGACCTTCACACTTTCCAGTATCAACCTGGACTTGGGACGGCCGATGCCGTAAATGTAGGTCAAACCAACTTCCACCCGCTTGTGATTGGGGATTTCGATTCCGGCGATTCTAGCCACTTTGCCTCCTTATCCTTGTCTTTGTTTGTGCTTGGGATCCTTGCAGATCACACGCACCACGCCTTTGCGTTTGACTATCTTGCAATTCGTACAAATCTTTTTTACCGATGCTCTGACTTTCACTTGCGCCTCCTATTTAAACCTGTAAATAATCCGTCCCCTGGTGATGTCGTACGGCGATATCTCCAAGAGTATCTTGTCTCCCGGCAAAATCCGGATATTGTTTTTGCGCATTTTCCCGGATGGGTGCGCCGTGATACGATGATGACTGGTTTCCAGTTCCACCAGAAACATGGCGTTGGGCATCGATTCCACGATTACGCCCTTGACTTCGATGACATCTTTTTCCTTGTTGGCCATCATATCCTCGTCAAGATATCGGCGCCGTTGTCGGTCAAGGCGACCGTATGTTCGTAATGGGCGGATAGGCTGCCATCGCGAGTCACCACCGTCCAATCATCGTCCAGGGTCTGCACGACAAACGTGCCGGCATTGATCATCGGTTCAATGGCCAGGGTCATGCGGCTTTTCAGTTTCGCACCGCGCTGGCCGTCGTAATAGTTCAGCACCTGGGGGTCCTCATGCAAACGGCGGCCGATGCCGTGCCCCGACAGGTCGCGCACGACCTCGAAGCCCCGGGCGCGCACGTGATCATCGATGGCCTGGGCGATATCGCCCAGGTGCTTCCCCGGCTGCGCCTGCTCAATTCCCAGCTGCAGCGCTTTTTTGCAGGTTTCCAGCAGGTCGCGGGCGCCGGCGGAAATGGCTCCGACCGGATAGGTATAAGCCCCATCGCCATAATAATCCTTGTAAATGGTCCCGACATCGATGCCGATGATGTCCCCTTCCTTGAGCCGGCGCTGGGCGGAAGGGATGCCATGCACCACTTCCTCGTTGATGGAAGTGCACAACGTGGCAGGGAAAGGTTTAGCCCCGCTCCGGCCGGGATAGCCCTTGAAACCGGGCCTGGCCTTGAGACTGAGAATGCGTTGCTCCGCCCATTGGTCCAGTTCCAGCGTGGTGACTCCGGGCTTGATCCTTTCCTCCAGCTCGCTCAGGATCACGGCGATGATGCGGTTGGCCTCGCGCATCAAGGCAAGTTCCGGGTCCGTTTTCAGCATGATCATGCGATCAACCCTTTGAGCGTTTCATAGACTCTAGCGGCCGGCCCGCCGCCGTCGATACGCGCCAGAACGCGTTTGCGGTCGTAATAGTCGATCACCGGCATGGTGCGCTCGGCATAGACGCGGAAACGCTGGCGGACCGCTTCTTCGTTGTCGTCGGCGCGCCTTTCGACACGGCCGCGGCACACATCGCAAACGCCATCGCGCTTGGGAGGCTTGGTCAACCGGTTGTAAATGGCCCCGCAGTTGTTGCAGGTCAGTCGTGAAAGTAGGCGTTCGACGGCTTCGGCTTCGCTCACTTCAATGAAAATGGCTTTTTCGCTTTCGCAGGCAATCCGCGAAAGAGCCTCGGCCTGGGTCAGGGTACGCGGATAGCCGTCCATGACGTAGCCGGTGCCCAGGTCGCTGCGGCTCAGGCGCTGGCGCACCATTTCGATTACCAGTTCATCCGGCACCAGTCCGCCGGACTCCATGAAACTCCTGGCCTGACCGCCTTCGGCGCTGTCCTGCTGGACGGCACTGCGCAGGATGTCACCGGTGGAAATTTTCGGGAAAAGGAAATCACGCTGGATGAAATCCCCCATGGTCCCCTTCCCGGAACCCGGCGCGCCGAACAGGATCAAACGCATCATGCGCGCCGTCCCTTGATCCTGCCCTTGCGGGAAAAAGAATCGTAATTGCGCATGGTCAGCTGCGACTCGATCTGCTGCACCGTGTCCATGGCCACGCCGACAACGATCAGGATCGAAGTGCCGCCGAAGTAGAACTTCACGTTCAAGCCTTCGTAGAACCAGCGCGGCAAGTTGGCTTCCAGAAAATCGCCGACAAAGGGCAGGGCCCCTACCTTGAACCCGGTCATCAAGAACTCGGGCAGCAGGGCGACCAGGACCAGGTAGATGGCGCCGATGAATGTCAGCTTGGAAAGGACGCCGTCGATATAATCGGAGGTGTTCTTGCCGGCACGGATGCCGGGGATGAAGCCGCCGTACTTTTTGAGGTTGTCGGAAACATCGGCGGGGTTGAAGATGATGGAAATGTAAAAATAGGTGAAGAATATGATCGAGGTGATGTACAAGAGGTTGTACAAGGGCATGCCCCAGGTAAGTTGCTGGGTGATTTTCTGGGCGATGGGGTGCTTGATGAACTGCAGGATGGTGGCCGGAAAAGTGATCACCGAGGAAGCGAAAATGATGGGGATGACTCCGCCGGTGTTGACTTTGAGGGGCAGGAACGTGCTTTGCCCGCCCATCATTTTACGGCCCTGAATGCGCTTGGCGTAGGTGATGGGAATGCGGCGCTGCCCCATTTCCACGAAGCAGATGAAAGCGATGACCACGATGATGACCGCCAGAAGGAATAGCAGCTTCAGCGGGCTCATGTCTCCGGTTTTCAGTCCTTCCAGTGTGCTCCCCACCCCGGGCACCAAGCCGACCACGATGCCGGCAAAGATGATCAGGGAAATGCCGTTGCCGATGCCTCTTTCCGATATTTGTTCGCCCAGCCACATGATGAATATCGTGCCGGTAGTCATGGTGAGCACGGTCAGCAGGCGGAAGCCCCAACCGGGATTGAGGACGACGGGGATGCCGTTGGGATTCATCTGCTCCAGGCCGATGGCGATGCCGCCGCCCTGGATGAGGCAGATGAGCACGGTGCCGTAGCGGGTATACTGGGAGTTGCAGAATAATGGAAGCGCTGATGTAGGGCATGACCCCAAGGGCAAAAATGGTCATCCTGGAAATATTCTTGCCGGAAAACATGTCCATGAACCCGAAGAAAGTCCCCTTCAACAGATCGAAAAACTGCTTCAGGGCTTCCGAATTCAAGCCCGGGGTGACGATCTGCGAGCCCATGCGGTAGACGGCAAGAAGCAGCAGCGTGAAGATGACCCTTTTGCGCAGTTCAGGAATAATGAAAATATTTCTGATGAATCTGATCAATTTGCTTCTCCTTGAAAGACAACCGCCTTGCCCCCGGCCTTTTTGATCTTATCCAGGGCGGCCTGAGAAAATTGATGGGCTTGGATGGTCATCTTGCGGGACAGCTTGCCGTTGGCCAAGACCTTGATGCCGGCCCGGCGCTTGCGGGCCAGGTTGTGGTCGAAGTAATCCTGAATCTTGACTTCGCTCAAACCGCATTTGTCCAGGTCGACCAGGTTGACGATGTTGAAGTCCTTCTTGAAAATGTTGGTGAATCCGCGCTTGGGAAGCCGGCGCACCAGGGGCATCTGCCCGCCTTCGAAACCGCGGCTGTGCTGGTAGCCGGAACGCGCCTTCTGGCCGTTGTTGCCCCGGCCGGCGTTGACGCCGTAGCCGGAACCGGGCCCGCGCCCGACCCGCTTCCTGTTTCTTACCGCGCCCTTGGCCGGTTTCAGGTTACTTAGATTGATCATGTTCGATCTCCTCCACGTGCAGCATGAATCCGATCTTGTTGATCATGCCGAGTATCTCCGGCCTTTTTTCGCGGATGACCACCGAGCCGATCTTGCGCAGGCCCAGGCCCTTGACCGTCGCCTGCTGCCGATCGGAGCGGCCGATCAGGCTCTTCACCAGTTTTATTTTTAGGCGGGGGTATTCCGCCTTCTTTTTTACTGCCATAAATCCTCCTTGTTCTTGCCTCTTTTGGCGGCGAAGCTCTCGGGACTCAGTAGTTTCTGCAGCCCGTTCATGGTGGCTCTGGCCACGGTGATCGAGTTCTTGCTGTGCAGTATCTTGGTCAGGATGTTCTTCACTCCGGCCAGTTCCATGATCACCCGGAC
>JAPKZM010000043.1 GCA_026393775.1 Candidatus Aminicenantota bacterium | reverse complement strand
GATCTGTTTTCCCTGGTAGTAGCCACAGTTTCCGCACACGCGGTGGGGCAGCTTGGGCTCTTTGCATTTGGGGCAGACGGACAGCCCGTCCACCTTCAGCGCGTGGTGGGACCGCCTTTTATTCTTTCTAGCGTGGGAGTGTCTCCGTTTCGGTTGGGCCATTTTTCACCTCTTTACTTTTTCAAATAAAAATTTGATTTCATTTTTTGATTCTTCGCAGGGGCAGGCGCTGCGATTCAAGTTGGCGCCGCAGCCGGGGCAGATCCCCTTGCAGTCGGGATTGCAGACCGGTTTAAAGGGAATGAAAAGATTGACCTGTTCGATCAGGATCTTTTCCAGGTCGATCTGGTCGTTTTCAAAAAAAATGTATTCCAGTTCTTCTTCATCCAGGGAAGTGCTGCGCACATTCACCAATTCCTTGGGGAAAAGTATGATATCAAAGCGGGAGTTGATCTTGAGCTCGAACTGCTCCAGACAGCGGACGCAGACCAGGGAGATGGTGGTTTTGATCTTGCCTTGGGCCTGGATGCGCTGGTTCTCCCTTTTAAAGAATATCTGATAGTTAAGCCCCTCCACGAAAAAGCTCTCATCTTCCAGCAGATGGGTGCTGTCCAGATCGATGGTGTCGTTCAGTGCAAGGCCTTGTTCAGCAATCCTGTTGACGTTGATGGTCATTGGTTTCTCTTTTTCCACACCAGATAAACAAGCTCATTTTTATACCATATTTTCCCGTCCCTGTCAAACGGGCGGCTCGCTCATGGAATCGGGAGTGGCCCGCTTTCACCAGGCCGGGGCAACTGCGGGCCGGCCGTAGGTGAACAGGGCGGCCTGATCCAATTCCAGATACTGCCGGAAAAAACCGTTGATGCCGTCGCGGGTCGCGGCATTGATCTCGGCGATGATGGCGGCGACCGACTGTTCTTTTTTGAAATACAGTTCCTGGTTGGTGTTGAAGCTCATCTTGGACACGTTGTTCTCAAGGCCGAGGATAATGGATGATTTCATGTGGTCCTTGGCCCTTTCCAGCTCGTCGGTGCGGATGCCTTCCTTCTTCAGCCGTTCGATCTCCGCTTTGACTGCCCGCAGGTAAGCCGCGATGTTGTCGGGTTCGATCACGGCGTAAATGATCTGGATGCCGCATTCCAGGTAGGAATCTATGAAAGAACTGATCGTGTAGGCCAGCCCCTTCTCTTCCCGGATGCTTTGAAAGAGGCGGGAACTCATGCCAGCGCCCAGTATATCGTTCATGACCATGAAAGTATGACGGAAAGGCGAAAGCAGGGAGATGCTGTCAAGGGCGATGATCGCGTAACACTGGCCCAGGGATTCGTTTTTTTTGAAAAAACGACGCGGCTGGAAGCCGGCATTGGCGAATGAAAGGTCCCGGACCGGCCGGGCCGGGAAGCGACCGAAGAAATCACCGGCCAGCTCGACCAGGTCCCGGTGCTCGATGTTGCCAACGGCGGAGAGCAGGAGGTTCTCCGGGGCGTATTTCCTCCGGTAAAAATCGAAAACCTGGCCGCGTTCCAACAAAGCCACCCGTTTCTCGCTGCCCCCGATCGGGTAGCCCAGAGAGTGGTTTTCATAAATTTTTTCATAGAATGTCTCAAAGGCGTTGTTTTCTGGATTATCTTCGGCTTCCCTGATCTCCTGGATGATGACGTTCTTTTCCTTGACAAACTCTTCTTCGGGAAAAATCGAGTTCAGCACGATATCGGACAGGAGGTGAAAGGAGTCGGCCAGCTTTTCATCGATGGATTTGATGTAATACTGGGTGATCTCCTTGCCGGTGAAGGCGTTGAGCCTGCCGCCCAGGCGGTCGGCCAGGTCGGCGATCTGCTTCAGGTCGTAATGCCGGCTGCCCTTGAAGAGCATATGCTCGATCAGGTGGTGAATGCCGTTGTCTGTCGTCGTTTCGGCGCGGGAACCGCTTTTCAGCGTGTAACTGAGGGCGAAAGAAGGGAATTCGGGGAATTTTTCCGATATGATGGTTAAACCGCAGGGCAATACTGTTTTTTGGACCATGGATGCCGTTCTCCTTGGCAGTTAATCCTTAAAAAATTCCTCGAAAACCCGGATCATGTGCAAATGATCGGCAGTACCGGACATTTCGCGGATGGAATGCATGGAAAGCATGGCATTGCCGACATCGACCGTCGGTATTCCCAACCCGGCCGCGACGGTGGGGCCGATCGTGGAACCGCCGGCCATATCGGTGCGGTTGACGAATTTTTGGAAGGGAACGCCGGCTTTTTGGCAGATCAGGATGAAGGTGGCGCTGGATTCGGCCGTGGTGGCGTATTTTTTCAAGGCGTTGATCTTGATCACCGGGCCCTGGTTCAAACGGCAATGATGTTCTTTTTCGTACTTATCTATATAGTTGGGATGAACCGCGTGGGCGCCGTCGGCGGAAATAAAGAAAGAGCGGGCCAAGGCCCGGAAAAGATCTTCCGTTTTCTGCCTTCCGGCCGAGACCAGCCGGGTCAGGACGTCGCGTAGAAAGGATGATCCGGCCCCGTTGGCAGAGGTGGAGCCGATTTCCTCGTTGTCGTAAAAGACGATGACTTGTGTCGCGGTGCCGGCTTCACTCTTCAAAAATGCGGCCAAGGCCGCCTGGCACATGGCCAGGTTATCGATGCGGGCCGAGATGATGAATTCGTCATCGAGGCCGGCCAGAGTGCCCGGCTGCAGGTCGAACAATCCCAGCTCCCAGTCAACCAACCGGTCAACCGCTATTCCCAATTTCCCGGCCAGCAGGTTTTCCAGGCAGTTTTTATCCGGGGGTTCTCCGGCTATACCAAGGATGGGGGCCAGATGCTCCTGCTTGTTCAACACCAGTCCCAGGTCATTGACCTCGCGGTTGAGATGGATCGGCAGCATGGAGATGCGGACTACCGGCTTTTCCAACTTCAGCAGCATTGTGCGCAGGCTGTCCCTTTCATCCTTGATCACCACCAGCCCGGCCAGGCCCAGGTCTCGGTCGAGCCAGGTGGCCAGCAGCGGTCCGCCGTATATTTCGACCCCAAGTTGCAGGTATCCGCCCTTTTGCATTAGGGCGCGGGGCTTCAGGCGGAATCCAGGCGAATCGGTATGGGCGCCGATGATCTTAAAACCGCTTTCCAGTAGCGGTTTTTTCCCCATTTTTACGGCGATGATCCCCGATTCCTGCCTTTTGACCATCACACGGTCGCCGGGGTTGATCAGCCAGGCGTCCTGCTCGGAATACATGCGGAATCCTGCCTGCGCGAGCTGGGATTCCACCTGGCCGACCGCGTGGGCGGCAGTAGGGCTTTGTTCGATAAATTCGAGCAGTTCCCGGGCACTTTGCTTGAAAATTTCTTCTATCATGGGCACTCCCTTGGTTTTTTTTGGATTATAGGCGGGGGAAGATGAAGATGTCAATAGCCCAACTGTAGGGGTTCAATACGAGACTAAATGATATCATATTGAACCCCTACATTATATTGAACCAGCCTTGACTGCTGTTTACAAAAACGTTAAACTATGTTCTACAAAGTCTTAGGAGCGCAGATGATCTCTTTGCTGGAAGAAACCCGGGAATTCAGGGCCGTTGCCAGGGTGCTGTACGACAAGGGCTGGGCCGAAGCCAGCGCCGGCAATCTGTCGCTTCGCCTGTCGGAGATTCCCCAACCCATGGGCTGGATGACGCCCGATGCCGAAAAGGTCCATTCGACCGACGTGGAAATGAGCGGCCTGATCAACAACTTTTTTCTGGTCACCGCCAGCGGCAGCCGCATGCGCGATATCGCCACTGAACCTGAAAAAGGGCTGTGCTTGATCAAGGTCATAGACCAGCGGCATTTTTGGCTTATCGAAGGCAGCGCCAAAGTGAGCAGCGAGTGGCCGACCCATGCCGGTTTGCACGCCCTTTTCAAGGAAAACCGGGATGACGAGCGGGCCGTGGTCCATTGCCACCCGCCCAACCTGGTCATCCTCAGCCACATATTCAGCAGTGAGCGGGAAATGAACGAGCGCCTATCGCGCATGCAGCACGAGACGCGCCTTTTCGTCCCGGAAATGCTCGGCTTGATCCCCTATGCCGCCAGCGGTTCGCAGTCGCTGGCTGACGTCACCAGGGAAAAATTACGAAAATTCCGCCTGGCCCTTTGGGACAAGCATGGCGTCATCGCCAGCGGCCGATCACTGAACCAGGCGCTGGACCGGATCGAGATCCTGGAAAAGGCTTCGGACATCTACCTGCGCTTGCGGAGCATGGGCATCGAGCCCGAGGGCATGAGCGATGAGCAGCTGGAGGCCGCCAGGAGCGCGTTCGAAAAAAAATGAAAAAACCCTGCGCCATCGCGTTGTTCCTGTTTTCTTCGTTGGTTGCCGAGGCCGGCGCAGCCGAATCACGCTACTGCCTGGAATACCGGATTTGCGGCAGTGCCATTTCACGGGTATTATTTTTTTTCCCCTTGCGCGTTTATTATGATACTTCGGTGGCGGTCCATTTCACCTCATCCGTCAGGCCCGACGGCAAAACCAGCTTCATGCTCGAAAAAATCCCCCGTAGCGCCTATTTGCTGAGGACGCTTGGTTTCGGCGGCAAGACGCTGGCCATACTCAGCGTCGACGTGGACGAGGCCCGGGCCAAGCTTTTCCGGGAGAGCCTTCTCGCCCAATGGAGGCAAGACGCGCCTGAATTCTCTGCGCGGGTAAAAAACGTCAAGCAATTTCCTCATCTCCTTGCCAAAACCGGAGTTGAGGGGCTGAGTTTTACCAGGGACAGCGAGGGCCGCTACGGCGATATCGCCTTGAACCTGGAAAACCGTTACGTCTATTACCCGGCCAGAACCGGCATCTATTTCAACATTTTCCCCATGCTGGGAGAGTTGCTGGGGATGCTAAATCACCCGTTCTTGCCCGGGATGGAGATCGCGCAGATAAGACGGTTTCCCATCGCCTGGGACGGCGATTGGCTTGATTTTTCCGCGGATATGAACCGTTTGGGCGGACAGCTGGAAAAAGTGGTCAAGTCGCTGGTCACCGTTGGGCAAAAATTCCCTTTTCGCCTTAAATTCCGGGTGCACGAGACCGGCCCCGAAGCAGTGGAAATTTGCGGCGAAGCCCATCCCGACGTTCCGATCTGGAAAAACTTCATGATCAGGGAGGCTTTCCGTCGGATTCGGCTGCGGCTGGCCGACGGTACGCTGGTGCTGGATGAAATATGGATCGGAATTCGCAATAACAAAGGCCAAGGTGGTTTCGGCCGCCTGCAGTTGAAATTGATCGATTCAATGGAGGAGAGCCGATGAACGACCACGCTTTTTTATTTCCCGGCCAGGGCTCGCAGGCGGTGGGCATGGGCCGCGACCTGTTCTTGGATAGTGAATTCGCCAAAAAAACTTTCACCCGGGCCGACGAAGTCCTGGGCTATCATTTTTCGCGCATTTGCTTTGAAGGACCGGAAGAAGAATTGAAGTTGACCGCCAACACGCAGCCCGCTCTCCTGACGGTATCGTATATTCTATACACCTTGTGGCAAAAGGAACCGTGCTCGGCCGCTGGGCACAGTCTGGGGGAATATTCGGCCATGCTTTGCGCTGGAGCGTTCAGCTATGAGGATGCCCTTACTCTTGTCCACAAACGGGGTTCGTACATGCAGGAGGCGGTTCCGGTCGGCAAGGGAGCCATGGCAGCCCTGATTGGTGCTGATATTGAAGCCGTCCGCCAAACCATCGAAGCCGTCAATCAAGAAATGGCGTGCTTGCCCGCCGATCCCGAAGGGATCCGGCGGGTGGTCAACCTGGCCAATTGGAACAGCGCCACCCAGATCGTGATCTCCGGCGAAAAGAATGCGGTCGAGGAGGCAGCAAGGCGTCTTGGGGTAAAAACCATTTTCCTGCCGGTTTCGGCCCCCTTCCATTCGGAACTGATGCTTCCAGCCGAGGAAAAGCTGGCCCTTGATCTGGATAGGGTGAAATTTTCCGATTTGCGCTTCCCGGTCATCAACAATTGGCAGGCCCTACAGATTTCCCGGGCGGATGAAGCCCGCGCCGGATTGAAAAAGCAGGTGTCGCGCCCGGTCTTATGGCAGGCGACCATGGAAGCGATGCTGCAGGAATCGACCCTGGATCATTTTGCCGAGATCGGCACAGGAAAAGTGCTGGCCGGGTTGTTAAAACGGGCTGCCAGGGACCGGCAGCGGGAAGTGCAAATCGTAAACATTGAAAACATGGGCGACTTGAAAAAAAATGGCTAAAAACCTCGTCAGCGGCCTGGGCAGAAGCTTAGAGGCCAAAATCGACCTAAAAATAGCCTAAAAAGCCAGAATCAAAAAAATCATTATTTATAGGCAATCTTAAACAAAAAAAACCCGTTAATCAAGTCAGTTTTAGCTATTCGGGGTGTCAGCGTTTCCATAGCGCCGATAAGTCTATAAAAAAAACAAAAATAAACTTGACATTTTATTTTCGATATGTTAAAAATTTATCAGTATGAAAATTACATACCATTGGAGAGCGAAATGTCTTTATTCAGTTTGACCAAATCCAAATCTATAGTCGGACTTGATATAGGTTCATTCGCCCTGAAACTGGTTGAGTTGAAAACAAAGAAAAAAGGGAGCGAAACTCGTTTTGAACTTGTTTCCATCGGCTATGAACCAGTTCCCTATCAGTCCATCGTAGAGGGCAGCATCATGGATTCGATGGCGGTGGCCGAAGCCATCCAGCATGTTTTCTATGACAGCAAGGCCAAAAGCGGCCGCATCGCTTTCAATGTGTCCGGGAGTTCGGTCATTGTCAAGCGCATCGAGGTGCAGCGGCTGAATCCTGATGAAATGCACGAGCATATTCTCTGGGAAGCCAGGCCGCATATCCCTTTTACTCCAGATGAAGTAAACATTGATTACGAGATCATCGAATCCAGCGACCTTCCTCCCGATCGGGTGGCGGTCATTCTGGCCGCTGTCAGAAAAGAAAAATTGAATGATTACCTGAACGTGATCACCAGCGCCAGCAAGAACGCCGACATCGTCGACCTGGATTCGTTCGCCGCCCTGAACTGCGTTTTGCTTAATTATGAACTCTATCGGGACAAGGTATTGGCCATCATCAACATCGGTGCATCCATCACCAATGTGATCATTTCCAAGGCAGGCCATCCCGCTTTTGTCAGGGATATCGCTTTTGGCGGCAACCAGTTCACCGACCTGCTGCAAAAGGAACTCAACCTCAAGTATGAGAAAGCCGAGTCGGTCAAGAAAGGCCGGACAGTGGAAGGCATTTCCAGCGCCGCGGTCAAGCCGATCATCAACATCGTTTTGAATGATTTACGCAATGAGATCAAAAAAACATTCGAGTTTTACCGTTCCAACACCACCGAGGGCCGGATCGACAACATCATGCTCAGCGGCGGTAGCGCCAACCTGGAAGCGATCACCGATTTTTTCTCCCAGGAATTCGATATCCCGGTCGAAGTGGTGAACCCCTTCAACAATATCGATATAAACTACAAGAAATTCGATCTAAATTTCATCAAGGACATGGCCCCGGTGTATACGATCGCCGTTGGCCTGGCCCTGAGGGCCCTAGGGGATTCTAAATGATCAAAATCAATTTACTAAAACCGGAAAAGAAAGAAGTGGTTTCCGGCGGCGGAACCACCGTCGGTGTGATCGATGAATCCAAGGAAAGAAAATTGAACATGCCCGCCCTGATCGGCGCCATTGCCATCACGATCGGCACCATCGGCCTGCTCTACTTCCTGCAAACCAGCAGCCTCAGCTCTGAAAGAAAACTCCTTGAGGAACGCACGCTCAGAAAGGCGGAGCTCGAAAAAGTCTTGCAAAAACTGGCCGAACTTGAGGCCACTAAGCTGGAATTGGACCGGAAGATCAAAATCATCAACGATCTCAAGTTCAAGCAGAAAGACGCTGTTTTCATGATGGACAAGCTCTCCCGCTGCTTGCCCGACTGGGTGTGGCTGACCGACCTGAATTTTAAAGGCGGGGCTTTGGCGCTCAGCGGCAAGGCGCTCTCCAACAACCTGATCGCCGACTTGATCAACAACTTGCAGACTTCCAATTTTTTCATCAACGTCAAGCTGAAGTCGTCGACCCGGAACAAAGAGATCGGGATCGACATTTTTATATTCAAGGTTGAATGCGTCTTCGTCCGCCAGCCCGAAGCCAATAAGGTGGTTTAAGATGGATATTCAAAATTTACCTTGGTACGGACAGTTACTGGTTTTTCTGGTTGTGGGCGTTGTTTTGTTCGGCATTTTTTATTTCGTTGTCTATTCGCCCACCCAGGATGAGATCACGTCAATCGTCACCCAAAGTGAAAAGCTTCAGGAAGAGATCCGCAAGGCTGAAAAAAATGAAAGCAAGCTGAAAAAACTCGAAGAAGAAAAGGTGAACAATGAAGCGATCTTGGAGGAGCTCAAGGGGATTCTTCCCGAAAAGCAGGAAGTGAGCCAGATCCTGCGCAAGATCCAAGCCATCGCCTCCAATGCCCGGTTGAAGACGTCGACTTTTGTCTTCAGCAATGAAGCCAAGCGCGACATCTATCTGGAGTGGCCGATCGCCATCAGCCTGGAGGGCAACTATCACAACCTG
Source organism: Candidatus Aminicenantota bacterium (assembly GCA_026393775.1). Classification (GTDB taxonomy): domain Bacteria; phylum Acidobacteriota; class Aminicenantia; order UBA2199; family UBA2199; genus UBA2199. Next base: position 614 of record JAPKZM010000043.1, on the reverse strand, counting down.
GGCATGTTTTTCGACCAGGTCGCGCGTTTGAAAAAACCAAACGACCAGGCGGCGACCGATGAAACGGCGGAAAACATCATCATGCCTGGAGAGTTCAGTTACAACCCAGAAGGCCGCCGGGATCCATTCTGGAACCTGCTGAGGGGAAAAAGCGTCAAGGAAAACCGTGACGCCATTGAGGGCATCGCCGGGTTGATGATCGATGAACTGGAACTGGAGGGAATTATTTCCGCCAATGGCGTTTTCAGGGCGCTTCTAAAGGGCCCCGATACCAGGCCTTACATGGTCGGATTAGGGGACAAGGTCTATGACGGCGAGGTGGTGGCCATGGACAGGAATTCCGTCAGCTTCAAAAAAAGCCTGACCGTAGCCCTGGGTGGGCAAAAGGATAGAATTATTATTAAAACCTTAAATCCTGAAGAGGAGGAAACGAAAGAAAATGAAAAAAGCGACAGCGAAAAGTAAAATTTTGTTGATAACTTGTGTTTTACTTTCCGGCTTTTTGCTCGATGCCCGGGTGACCATCAGTAAAATCGAATATTTCCCTGGTGAGGATTTTGTGCAATTGCACATGCAGACCGACAAAATACTGCCGATCCCGGATATCTTTTATC